>DATDIA010000126.1:0-19834 GCA_036521295.1 Candidatus Cybelea sp.
CAACCTCTGCTTTCGGCGAAGGCATCGATCTTCCCGACGTCGCCGACGTCGTGCTCTTCCACCTCAACTTTGATTTCGGCGAGTTCAATCAGCAGGCAGGTCGAGCGGGCCGCGACGGCGCGCCCGCGAGCATTCACCTGCTCTACGGCCAGAAGGATCGATCGCTCAACGAATTTCTCATCGACCGCGACGCGCCGCCGCTTGCGTTACTGCGCGAAATCTACCGCGGTCTGAAGAAGCTCGCGCGCGACCGAGTGCTGCGCGGCGGTGATGCGGAGCTTGCCGGAATTTTAGGCATCGACCGAGTCCGCGAGCGCACCGTTGGGGCGGCTTTACGCATCTTTTCGGATTCGAATCTCGTCGAGGTCGGCGAGGATGACGACGGCCGTTACGTGCGCTTCTTGGCGGTGACTGGAAGGGTGGAGATGGAGCACAACGAGCGCTACGCCGAAGGTGAAGCAACCCGCGAGGCATTCGCTCGTTTTTCCGAGTTCGCCCTCACCGCGCCCGCCGCAACGCTCGAGCGCATCATCAATCGTCCCATCTATCCGTCTCGCGTAGACCTGCGCCGCTAGGCGCGCCTAAGCAATAACGCGCGTCATCGCGCCTTGATCGACTTTTCGGTAGAAGTCGTTGTCGGTCTCGGTGACGCCCGCGCGAGCCCATGGATCGATCTGCCGGTGTGACGTTGGAAGGTGGACCGTCGGCCCAACGGCATCGGAGTAATCGGCTCCGCCGAACGGCTCGAAGTCGCCGCTTTCGCGGTGTGCCAGCACGAGATCGCGCACCGCGTCTCTCGCTGCAGACGCATCGTCGCGCAGAACGTCGCTCAAACGTCCGTCGCTGGCAAGCGTGTCGTAAAACGCAATCGCCGGACGATCGGCCCGCCACGGCATATCCTTGGTAGAATCGGGAAAGCGAACCATGCCGTCGATGGCGCGAGCATCTTGGCGGACGGCGCCGCGAACGCCGGGCTTGGTCGCCTGCGCCGCTACCGCGTCGTTGAGACGTTTAATCGATGCTTCGGCCTGCCGAATCTTTGCCGGATCGAGGTCGAGCACGTCAAACGCGGCAGTCGGACCGAAACCGCCGAATCGCCCACGTCGTACTTCGTGCGCATCACGTTGTCGGTAACCGCCTTTGCCATGGCCGCCGGATCGCTTTCGTGCGATGCGATCGCGTGAGCCACGCCGCTGGGAACACCGGGCGCGAGCATCGTTTCGGGACTTGCGGCGAGATAGCGCACCCCGGCGTTCGACAACGCGTCGGCAAAGCCCATCGTATTCATCAAACATTGATTCGCGACCACTCCGTCGACGCGACGGCCTTCATCTTCCGGATGCTCCTTGGCATGAAGCGCAACGCCCTGCGCGAGTGCTTTGGCGATGTCGGGCATTGGCATGACGCTGCCGTCGCCTGTCTCGAGGCCGCCGCCGTCGCCGCCGCCATGATCGACGAGATCGATCCAGGTCTGCTTCGCGCCGCTGGCTTGCGCATTGTCGAGCGTACGGGCGACAAAGCGAGCCAGAGTCGCCTCGTCGCTCATGTCGTCTGCTTTACCGACGCGTACGCCTGCAATGTCGCCATCGGCGATCGTATACCGATACGTGCGAAGATCGGTGTCATCCTGAGCCTGTCGAAGGACGCCGCGCAGGGCGGTCGTATCTTCGACGGTAAATTCGATGCGCGAATCACGCGCGCTGGTGCGCAACGCTTGCGAAAGCGTCGATTCCTGAATCGCGTCGAGATTATTGTCTCCATCGCGGTAGATGCCGAATTCGAGCGAGCGGCGAGACGGCGTGGTCGTAACGTTCTGCAGCATGAGGCCTCCTGGCGTAGTGAACTCGGGACCCTACTGCGACGAGAACTCGACGTGACTAGTGACCAGGCAGGAGCCGTACGCGACGTACGGTAACTCCGGCGGTTGCACTTGGAAAGACTCTGCGATATCTGCGGCGGCGCGCTCACCCATGCGGGGAGCATGCCGGGCTATCAGGAGCCGAATGCGTACGCGATTTTGGATTGCCGCAGGTGCTTCACGATGGTTGCCGATCCCCGCAGGGTCGATCCACGCGTCTACGACGCCATTTACGCCGTGCCCGGGGGCGCCCCAGGTTACGATCGGTATTTTCAGTATGCACGGCATATCGTTCGCGCAAGAGATCCCTTGCATTACTTGACCACGCGCGTTGACGCCGCGTGGGGCGTGTACCGAGCGTTGTCCAAGTGCCGCGCAGTTTCGGTCCTTGAGGCGGGTTGTGGCCTTGGATACCTTACGTATGCCCTCAAACGAGGCGGCTATGACGTTGTGGGCATCGACGTATCGCAAGAAGCGGTAACGAAGGCGACGCGCGCATACGGCGACCTCTATAAGACCGAATCGATAGAATCGTATGCGCGCTCGTCCGAGCAGACTTTCGATGGCGTTGTCATGGTTGAGGTTATCGAACATCTCGAAAACCCGATCGCCGCAATTGAGGACGCTGTGCGCTTGCTCTCCCCCGGCGGCTGCATCGTCCTCACGACGCCGAATCGTTCCTACTACGGCTACGATCAAATTTGGAGCACCGATCTGCCGCCGGTGCATCTCTGGTGGTTTTCGGAGGAATCGATCAAGGCACTCGCGTCACGCGCGGGATGCGTTTGTGAGTTCGTCGACTTCACCGAGTACAACGCGCGCTTTCCGGTACTTCATGCATTCCGAAGCGAGCACACTGCCATGCTCGACTCTTCCGGGCGCGTCCTTCGGCGCGAAAGCGCGCCGATGTCGCTGGCTCGCCGCGCGGGCCTGCTGCATGAAGGCTATTGGCTCGCGTCGCGGGCCGCCGGCTTCTTTACGCGCCACAGGTCTTCAAGTCGTCCGACGATGGTGGCGGTTCTACGGCCACGCTGATGCAGCGCGCGAAGGGACGGCTACGAAACGCATATCCGCCGCCGCGAGCACTTGATAGGATACCTGCGGACTTATGCAATGATGGTGCATCGAACAAGCGTTCGGAATGTCGCGGCCTCTTTGCGGGAAACTAACGGCTCGTGACGCAGGACCACGACGTCGTCGTCCTCGGCGCCGGATTAGCGGGAATGCGCGCGGCCCTCGAGGCGGCGCGTGCGGGCGCCGACGTGGCGATCGTCACCAAAGTCCACCCCATTCGCAGCCACTCGAGCGCCGCGCAGGGCGGAATCAACGCCGCCATCGCTGAGGGCGACACATGGGAGTCGCACGCTTTCGACACCGTCAAGGGCAGCGACTATCTCGCCGATCAAGACGCCGTCGAGGTGATGTGCCAGGAGGCGCCTGGCGACATCATCGAGTTCGAGCACATGGGCGTCATTTTTTACCGCGGGCCCGACGGCAGGCTTGGAACGCGCGCGTTCGGCGGCGCCTCGCAGGCGCGTACGTACTTCGTCGGCGACATTACGGGTCAAGCGCTGCTCGTTACCCTCTACGATCAAATTCTCAAAGCCGGCGTCAAGATCTACGAAGAGTGGTTTGCGACCGCGCTGCTCATGGAGAATGGAGCATGCCGAGGTGTCGTCGCGCTGGAGATGGTTACCGGTGAGCTGCACCTTTTGCGATCCAAAGCCATCATCGTGGGGGCCGGCGGTCTGGGCAGACTCTACGAACCAAGCACCAACGCGTTGATCTGCACCGGCGACGGATATGCCTTGGCCTATCGCGCCGGCGCGCCGCTGATGGACATGGAGATGGTGCAATACCATCCCACGACATTGGCGGGCAGCGGCTTTTTAATGACCGAAGCGGCGCGCGGCGAAGGCGCCTATCTGCTCAACTCCGAGGGCGAGCGCTTCATGAAGCGCTATGCGCCCAACAAGATGGAGCTTGCCGCGCGGGACGTCACGTCGCGCGCCGAAGCGACGGAGATCGCCGAAGGCCGGGGCATCGACGGCAACGTCTTGCTCGATTTGCGTCATCTCGGCCGCGACGTCATCCTGCGTAAGCTTCCGCAGATCCATGAGATGGCGCTTGACTATCTTGGCATCGATATGATCGAGCAGCCGGTGCCGGTTCGTCCCGGCATGCATTATCAAATGGGCGGAATCAAGACCGACGTCGAAGGCGCGTCGCCCGTACCCGGCCTCTACGCTGCCGGCGAAGTCGCGTGCGTGAGCGTTCACGGAGGGAATCGCCTCGGCGCCAACTCGTTGCTCGACACGATCGTCTTCGGCCGGCGTTCGGGCAAAGCGGCCGCCGCGTACGCGAAGAGTACGCCGGCGAGCGCCGGCGGCGAGGATCTCTTGCAAAGCGAGCAAGAACGCTTGGGCGAGTTGCTGGCGCGTCCGTACACCGGCGAGACGAATGCCGGGTTGCGCCTGGAGCTGGCGACCATGATGGACAAGCTGGTTGGTCTCTATCGCGATGCCGCCGGCCTCCAGCAGGCTCTCGATACGCTTGGGGGTTTCAAGCAACGCTACGAGACGATTGCAGTCGGCGACAAGGGGCGCGTCTTCAACCAAGCGTTGACCTTCGCTCTCGAGCTTGGATATTTGCTCGACTGCGGTGAGACGATCATTCGCAGCGCCCTCATACGGACGGAGAGCCGCGGCGCGCACACGCGTACCGACTTCCCCGAGCGAAACGACGTTGAGTGGCTCAAGCACATCCTGTTGACGCGCCGCGCAGACGGAGACGCGGACGTTTCATATCTTCCCGTTACGATCACGCAATGGAAGCCAGAGGTACGCACTTACTAATGCAGTTCACGATCGAAGTCGGGCGGTATAATCCCGACGGCACGTACGCCGATAACGCGGTAACCGGCAAGCCGTTTCCTCCCCCGTGGGACCGCTCACCGGTACGCCGTTATCAAACGTTCACGGTCGAGCTTCCGGAGCACGCCGTCGTGCTCGATGCGCTCATTGCCATTCGCGAATACCAAGATCAGTCGCTTGCCGTCCGATGCGCGTGCCGAAGCGCGATCTGCGGATCGTGCGCGATGTGGATCAACGGGCACGCGCGTTTGGCGTGCAAGAGCAAGCTCGCCGAGTTCACGCAGGACGGAAAAACCAGGGTGGAATCGCCGCCGTCGATGCCGATCATTCGCGATCTGGTCTGCGACATGAAACCGTTTTGGGACAAGCATTTGGCGGTAAAGCCCTGGCTGCAGAACAAGCAGCCGATTCCGCCTCCAGATCAAGAGTATCGCGTGCCCAACGCTTCCATGGAAGAACTCATCCAGGAAGTGAGCTGCATCAGTTGCGGTGCCTGCCTGATGGATTGCGAGTCGTTTGCGGTCAACCCCGACTTCTTAGGGCCGCAGGCTCTCGCCCAGGCGTACCGCTATGCCGGCGATCCGCGCGATGCCGAAACGAAGGAGCGGCTTGGTGAATACAGCAAGGCCGGCGGCATATGGGATTGCACGCATTGCTACGAATGCGTGACGCAATGCCCGAAGGGCGACGCACCGCTCGACCAGATTTTGAAGTTGCGGCGGATGGCCGTCGACGCGGGCTTCACGCATAACCCGGGCACGCGCCACGCCGACGCTTTCGCCGAATCGGTCAGGGATAGCGGACGGCTCAACGAACTCACGCTGATGCCCAAATCGATCGGCTACTTTAACATCTTCGAACAGATCAAGACGCTGCCAAGCGCCTTCAACCTCGCGCGCGCCGGCAAGCTGCCGCCGCTGATTCATAAAAAAATCCCGGGCGTCAATCGCATCAAGGCAATCTTCGAACGAGTCGGAGGGCGGTTCAAGTGAAGGTCGCGTTCTATCCCGGCTGCGTCTCGAAGGGCGCCTGCCCGGAGCTCTACGTATCGGCGAAGCTCATCGCCGAACCGCTAGGACTACAGCTCGAAGAGCTGACGCAAGCGCCCTGCACCGGCGCGGGCGTCCTAAGCGAGCAGAACCCCGAACTCGCCGATGCGCTCAACGGCCTAACGCTCGCCATGGCTGAATCGGAAGGCGCCGACCTGATGACGATCTGCAGCACCTGTCAGGGCGTGCTTTCGAACCACAACTACCACTTGAAGGAAGACGAAGCGCGGATGGAGCGCGCGAATGCGACCATCGCCGATCAAGGCTTCCGTTACGGCGGCACGACAAAGGTCAAGCATTTGCTTTGGATGCTCTTCGAGGATATCGGCATCGATCGAGTGGCCGCCGCAATCAAACGCAAGCTGACCGGTTTGAAAGTCGCGCCCTTCTACGGCTGTTACATTCTGCGTCCGGTCGAGTCGCTCGGTCTGCGCGAGCGCCCCGAACGCAAGACGTACCTGGAGAAACTGATTGCGCTGCTCGGCGCCGAGCCCGTCGAGTACCGCGGAGCGACGAAGTGTTGCGGCTTTCCGATGGTGACCTTCAATCGTGATAAGGCGCTCGCAATGGGCGGCAACCACATCATCGAAGCGAAGGAGAAGGGCGCCGATCTGCTCGTCACCCCCTGTCCGCTCTGCCATCTCAACTTAGACGGACAGCAGCCCGATGCGGCGCGCGTCTTGAAAAAAGAGATCGGCGTTCCGATCTTCCATCTACCGCAGCTCTTGGGTCTGGCCTTCGGCTACGAGCCGTCGGAGCTGCGTCTCAACCATCACGTCGTATCGACGAAGGGCGCACTCGAAAAAGTCGAGCTGAAGGTCTGATCGAAGCGGCGGTCCGCTACGGAACGATTGCGATGACGCGCGCGGGAAAGCCCGAGCCGCCGCGCGGTTTTGCGAAGCTCACGATAACCAGCCCACCGGCTTGCGGCACGCGATCGAGGTTCGTCAGCATCTCGATTTGATAGTGTCCCTGGTGCAGAAGCCAGGATTCCAGCGAATAATCTCCGTGCGAGGCTTCGACCCCAGGATCGGTGTCGGTCGTTTCGTGTCCGGTCGCGACCGCATGTCGAACCAGATACAAATACTTGAGGACGGGCATGCTCCATCCGGGATAGTGCGAGATTCCCTTGGCATCTTTGTTCTCCATCGCCGACTGGCTCGGCCATCGCTTCGACCAATCCGTGCGCATCGCTACGAACGCCCCCTCCGGGATCGGGCCGTGGGCTGCCTCCCAAGCTTGGACGTCCCGCATCGAAAGCGTGTAATCGGGGTCGCGCGCTACCTTTTCATGAACGTCGATCACCGCCAGCGGCGCAAACATCTGCTTCGGGTCGATCGCATTTACGGTTGCCGCGCCTGGGGCGAAGTGCGCGGGCGCATCGACGTGAGTTCCCCATTGTCCAACGTGGCAGAACATCTGGGCCAAGAAGCCGTCGGTCTTGTAGGTGTAGAGCGTACGTACGGTTTCGTTCGGAAAGCCATGCCAGTGCGGAATCCCCGGTTCAAAGGCGTGCGTGAGATCGACGAAGCGCCCGGCATGGATCGTTTGATACGCCCCCATCAGCCCGAGCGGCGATTCTGCCGGCGCCCGGCCCACCGAAAGCGCAAAGCCGCCGGCCGCGCCGCCAAGAACGAATGCGATTCCCAAGAGCAGCGTTTTCATCATCGCTCCCTTCATGAGCCTCATGCCTTCTCCGACTTTCCTCTCCCGGATGGTGCCGGCGTCGGGCAATCGCGCAGCAGCGTCATGCCGTCCGGCGTGCTGCGTTCCATCACGTACTTTACCAACGGCGGCTCACCGGCGACCTTCCCAGCCGGCGGCGGTTGAAAGCGCGTGGGGAAGTTCGGATCTTTCAGATTTTGATCGGACCATGGGTTGGCGGCTTCGCTTGGATAGTACCACGGATAATCGAGGATCATCGATTGGGACGTTCCGGCGGAAAAGTGAACCGACATGCGAATGTCGACCCAGAATCCACCGGTGCGGGTATCGAACTGCGACCCGTGCGGGTCGGAGAACGTGACGAAGCCGCAGGGTTGGTCACCGCTTGCCGCACCGCTTCCATTTCCTTGCTCACCAGAACCGCTGCCGGCCCCGGCCGCCGCGCCGCCGGCCCCGGCCAATGATGCAGCGGGACTTGCCGCGTTCGCGACGTCCCAGAGAGGTTTCGAGTTTGAAGTGCGACTCGTCCTCGGGGCGACGGAATTCGTCAGGCGCATCGGCATAGGGGCGCCGCGCCGGCCTTGCGCAGCGCGAGCGCGGATGGGCACAAGCGCGGGGGCAACGCGGTGCTGCGGGATCGGGACTTGCACCGGCGTCGGCGGCGGACTTGGGCGTCGAGTGATGACGGTGATGCGCGCGCGCGTCACGACCTCGTCCTGTAGCCCACGCTGCCCTAAATTCGATGGAACGATTCCCGCTGCGATCTCGTGCAGCGCGATGGAGAGGGCGAACGCAACCGCGAGCCTGCGCGCGTTCGAGCGTCCAAAGAAAACGCCGAGCCTTTTGCGTGAGAAGGGCTCGGCGTCGACGAGGCGGTCCTTATTCAGGGTTCGTGTTGTACGTCTGGACGTACCATTGCCTGAACTGTTCTTCAGTCGGATAGTAGCCGTATTTGTGGTAGAACCAGTCGCGGTATGCGTCTTGGCGGCGCGTCACTTCTTGTTCTTCCGCGCGTTTTTCGCGGACTTTATGGTTGTAGTTAACGACCAGCGGAACCGAGGCTGCGGCAGCCGCCGTTACGAGGATTATGGTGTTCGTGCTGCCCGAGCCATCAGCAAGCGCGGGAGCTGCGAGACTCGCGGCGAGCGATGCGGCGAACGCGGCGGCGAGGGCTTGAGGTTTTTTCATATGCAGTCCTTTCTGCAGGCCATTCGACCCCCCGGCTCCAACCGAACCTTCGTGGAGATCGAAGCCTTGATTCGAGCGATCCCCGATTTTCCGATCCCTGGGATCCTTTTCCGTGACATTACCCCGTTGTTAAAAGATAAGCAAGGCTTTCGTCGCGCGATCGACCTTTTTGTCGAACGGTTCAAGGATCGGGGCATCGAGCACGTCGTCGGGATCGAGTCGCGGGGCTATATTTTTGCGGCTCCAACTGCGTATGCGATTGGGGCCGGCTTCATCCCGGTGCGCAAGCCCGGTAAATTACCGCACGAGAAGCTCAGCGAAGAGTATGCACTCGAATACGGCACCAACGCGTTGGAGATCCACGCCGACGCGCTCCGCCACGGCGAACGCGTGATCGTGGTCGACGACCTGCTCGCGACCGGCGGAACCGCCGCCGCGACGGGCCGCCTTCTCGAGCGCCTTGGCGTGCACGTCGAAGCCTTTGCCTTCTTGGTCGAGCTGACGCAGCTGCGAGGGCGCGAGAAGCTGGGTGAGGCGGATGTCGTTGCGTTCGTCGCATACTGATCGGGTACGCAAGCTCGTCCTGGCCGCTCTTGCAATCGCGGCGGCGCTGGTCTGCGCACCCTATCCGAGCTGGGGGCGGCCGCGCGCGACGCCCACGCCGTCTCCATCGCCACCCGTCGCGGATCCCGCGATCACGAAGATTGCTCGTGCGCAGTTCGTGCAATGGCAAGCGGGCGTAGTGAACAAGAGTCTTTACGCGCCCCAAACGATGCCGCAGCTCACCGCCGAAAAAATCGCCAGTACCTCCGGGCTCTTGGCGCAGCTCGGCGCGCTGACCGACACGGTCTACATCGGGCCCTGGTATAATCCGGACTTTCCCGACCGCCGAGGTTATATCTATCAAATGCGCTGCGTCTCCGGAAACGTCTACCTCTGGCTGGGGCTTGACGCCGACGGTAAGATCGCCACGATCTTCTTCAAGAACCGGCTCGATGTCGAGACGATCACGCCGGCGCCCTCGGCTTCGCCCACCGGGTTATAATATCGGAACCCCTATGACGATTGCCGAGCTGACCGAACGAGTCCGACGTTACGAGCCCAGCGCAGACGGGCAGCAGTTGACCCGCGCCTACGAGCTCGCCGTTGCCGCTCACCAAGGGCAGCGAAGAGCCTCGGGCGAGTCGTACGTCGAGCATCCGCTGGCGGTCGCGGGAATACTCGCCGAGCTCGAGGTCGACCACCAGACGATCGCGGCCGCCCTGCTGCACGACGTCGTCGAGGATACGTCGGTTACCAGCGAACAGGTGACCGAGCAGTTCGGCGAAGAGGTCGCGCGCCTCGTCGATGGCGTCACCAAGCTGACGCGAATTCCGTACCAGTCAAAGGAAGACGCCCAGGTCGAGAACCTCCGCAAGATGTTCCTGGCCATGGCCAAAGACATTCGGGTCATCATCATCAAGCTCGCCGATCGGCTGCACAACATGCGGACGCTCGCGAGCCTTCCGGCATCGAAGCAACAAGCGATCGCGCGCGAGACGCTCGATATCTACGCACCGATCGCGCACCGCCTCGGTATCTGGAAGATCAAGTGGGAGATCGAGGACGAGTGCCTGCGCTACCTCGATCCGTCATCGTTTCACGACATCGTCGACCGAGTGGCCAAAACCCGCCGCGAACGCGAGGCGGACGTTGAAAAAGCCATCGCGCGCCTGCGCGAGGAGTTCAAAGAGGTGAACGTCAACGCCGAAATTCAAGGGCGTCCGAAGCACTTCTATTCGATCTACTCCAAGATCAGCAAAGGCCGCGACTTTTCGACTATCTACGATCTCACCGCGATCCGGATCATCGTCGACACGGTCAAAGACTGTTACGCGGCGCTGGGCGCCGTCCACGCGATGTGGACACCGCTTCCCGGCCGGTTCAAAGATTACATCGCGATGCCCAAACCAAATATGTATCAGTCGCTGCATACGACCGTCGTCGGCCCAAGCGGCGATCCGTTGGAGATACAGATACGCACCTGGGAGATGCACCGCACCAGCGAGTACGGCATCGCGGCGCATTGGCGTTACAAAGAGGGCGGCAAGGCCGATCAGTACGAGAACAAGCTTTCTTGGTTGCGAGCGCTTCTGGAATGGCAGAAGGACATGCGCGACTCGCGAGTCTTCATGGAAAACCTCAAACTCGATCTTTTCGACTCGCAGGTCTTCGTTTTTTCACCGCGCGGCGACGTCTACTCGATTCCGGCCGGCGGCACGCCGCTCGATTTCGCCTATCAGGTTCATACCGACGTCGGTAACCACTGCGTCGGCGCCAAGGTCAACGGGCGCATCGTTCCGCTGGATTACGGGATGCAGAACGGCGACATTTGCGAAATCTTAGTCAACAAGTCGAGCGGACGGCCGTCGCTCGATTGGCTCG
Source organism: Candidatus Cybelea sp. (assembly GCA_036521295.1). Taxonomy (GTDB): domain Bacteria; phylum Vulcanimicrobiota; class Vulcanimicrobiia; order Vulcanimicrobiales; family Vulcanimicrobiaceae; genus Cybelea. The sequence continues at coordinate 11,058 of DATDIA010000126.1, forward strand.
CTCTCGTCAAGACCTCAAGCGCGAAGCACAAGATCAAGCAGTGGTTCCGTAAGGAACGCCGCGAGGAAAACGTGTTAGCCGGGCAGGAGGCGCTCGAACAAGAGCTGGCGCGAGCGGGTTTGCGTACCGACGTCGCCCGCGGCGCCTTGCTCGAGCGCATCGCGTCGCGATTGAATTACACGACGCCCACCGATCTCTATGCGGCGATCGGATTCGGCGATGCCTCCGCGCTAGCCGTGGCCAACCGGGTTCGAGAGGAATTCAAACACGACAACGTAGTCGATTTTACGAAGATCGGTCGCAAGCCCGCGGTGCGTAAGAGTCCGCGCCGAACGAGTGGCGTGCGCATCGCCGGAGTAGACGACGTCTTGGTGCGCCTATCGAAGTGTTGCTCGCCGGTACCGGGAGACCCGATCATCGGATACGTGACGATCGGCCGCGGGGTGAGCGTCCATCGTGCCGATTGTCCCAACGTTGCCTACATGAACGCGACTCCCGAGCGGATTCTGCAAACGCAATGGGTTGGCGATGCGGGCCTTACCCACTGTGTCGACATCGAAGTGGAAGCCGACGATCGAACGCAGTTGCTTCAGGACATCATGGGCGTCTTTGCGGAGCTCAAGACGCAGGTGAGTTCGGTGAACGCGCGGTTACGCAGAGACGGCATAGCGATCGCGAGCTTGACGGTGCAGATTCGCGACCTCGACCATCTCCATAAGCTGCTCACCAAGCTCGAAAAGTTGGAGAAAGTTCGTCGCGTTTTTCGCGTCACCAAGCGCGAGCGCACGGCGCTTTAGGGAGGCGTGTCGAGCGCCCAGCTCGTCGTCCCTGCAATAGCTGCATTTGTGGGAGGCGCGATGAACAGCGTTGCCGGCGGCGGGAGCTTTCTTTCGTTTCCCGCATTGCTCTTCGCCGGCGTTCCTGCGATTTCGGCCAACGCAACGAACAATGCGGCGATGTGGGTGGGCACCATCGGCAGCGCCCGCGGCTACCGGGAAGAAGTGGTCGCGCATCGTGCGCTTTTGCTGCCGGGGATCTGCGCGAGCGTCGTTGGATCGCTGATCGGCGCGTGTCTCCTGCTCGTCACTCCGCAGACGCTTTTCCAACGGCTAATTCCATGGCTGCTGCTCTTCGCTACGCTCGTCTTCGCAGCCAGTCCCCGCGCGACCCGTACGGACGTAGCTCCGCGTCACAAGCCGTGGCAACTTGCGCTGCAGTTTGCGGTAGCAATCTATGGCGGGTATTTCGGCGCCGGCATGGGCATCATGATGCTGGCGATCCTTGCCTTCTCCGCCTTGCCGAGTTTTAACGCGCAAAACGCCGTTAAGAACGTGCTCTCCGTTTCGATCAACGGCGTCGCGCTCGTCCCGTTCGTCGCTGCACGCATCGTCGATTGGCGCTTCGCATTGCCGATGGGGTTGATTGCCTTGCTTGGCGGATATTTCGGTGCGCGCTTCTTTCGGCGCGTGCCGCAGCCCGTTTCTCGCGCGCTGGTGGTGGCAATAGGTGCTGTGATGACTATAGTATTTTTTGTTCGAGTTTATTTGTGAAAGATTGATATTGGTTGCTTGCTCTTGCAGGTTGAGCAAAAAGGCGATCCGAAAGCGACGTAAAGCACAAAGTCTACAATCCGACCAGCTTAACAGTGAGGTTTACGATGTCTTTTACCAATCGCGCGGCCCTTGCATTAGTCGGAGTCCTTCTGGCAGGGTCGGCATGCAGCGGCAACGGGACGGTTCCGGCAAGCCCGTCCGGAGCCGGCAACTCCGCGTCCCAGCCCTCGAACGTCGATACAAACGCGACGTTGCCCACCGAAGATACGAATGCGGCGTTGCCCGCCGAAGATACGCCGGCTGATAGCACGTCGATCCTCAAGAAGCTCAAGAAGGACGTCGTCATCGGATCGACCGTCGATCCGACAAACGGCGACAAGGGTCCGCGGGCTCTTTCACTCGTGAAGATCAGCTACCTCGATTTTAAAAAGGGGCAGCTGCTCGTCTGCAACTTTGAAAACTCGGCGGGCAAAGGCGGGAAAGGAACGACGATCGACGTTTTGGATCCAAAGCCGGGTTCCAAGCCGACAACCTATGCGCGGAGCAGCGATATCGAAGGTTGCGACGGCGATGCGATCACTTCGGCTGACGACGTGTACGCATCGGGACTCACGAGTGGCGTCGTTGCGGGCTTTACGCCGGCTGGAAAGTTGATTACGACCCACGGCTCGCCGATCGAGAAACCGTTCTCAGTCGTCGATGCGTCGTGTACGTCGACCGCGGATTCGATAGGGCCTGCGTTCTGCAGCTACTCCGCCGAATACATATTCGTCAGCGACGCCAAAACCGGCTCCATCGTTAGCTTCAGCATCAACAACTACGGCAACCCAAAGCCTACTCAAGTCGCTACGGGCTTTGCGGCAAACAATAAGACGAACTGGAGCAGGCTTGGACCTTCCGGCCTCTCATACGACGGCAAGAAAGACATGCTCTACATCGCCGACGGAAAAAGCAACACGGTCGTCGTCTTCAGCCATGCCGGAGAATTGCTGGAAAAGAACGAGATCGTCGTGCAGCCCGGAGGCAAGACGTTCAAATGCAAATACAAGAAGGCTTGCGGAAAGCTCATCTACAGCGGCGCGCCCTTGAACGCTCCGGTGGCGATGACGAGGCTTCCGAACGGCAACCTGATCGTGGCCAACACGAAAGGCGGTAACACGCTCGTCGAGTTGACGCCCGCCGGACAAGTGCTCGACACGAAGGTCGTGGACACGAGCAAAACCGCCGGCATCTTCGCGTTGCAGGCAAGCGGTAAGACCGATAGCGATACGGTGCTCTTCTACACGGACACGAACACCAACACTCTCCACGAGCTCGAGCAGTAGAAGCCCGTCGGCCTCGATCTTATAGGTCGCTGTCGACGGCCAGATATGATGGTTGATGGTGCAGGAAGTACCACTTGTCGCGGCTCGATTGAATTGGCGTGAACGCGATCGGTTTCTGCGAGTAGTCGAAGCAGTCGATAATGCTATTCGCGCGCTGGTCGGTCGTGCCGAGCGATCCCAAGTTCCAGTTGTCCTCGATGTACTTGATGATGCTACCAAACTCGTAATCCGTCCTCGAAATGTAGCGCGCCTTGGCGTACGGGGAAACGATGATCGCGGGTACGCGCGGACCTAGTCCGCCGTACCCGTACTTCCTCGGCGAAAGCCCGCCGAGGTTATCGTAGAGTCCACCCCAGTCGTCCCAGACTATCACGATCGCGGTGGACTTCCAGTAGCGGCTCTCTCCGATTGCGTTGACGACGCTGGCGATCCACTGCGGTCCGTAGTCCTCGGGCTCGCCCGGGTGATCGGAATAGTATGCGTCGGGTACCAACCACGTGACCGCTGGAAGACGTCGGTGCGAGATGTCGTAGAAGACGCGAGTTTGAGGCGTTATGACGTTGGTGGTCCATTCCGGACCGTATCGTACCGGATAGATCACGTCGAATGCGCTCATGAGCTTGCCGATCGTCTTGTCGGAGGGCGGTACGTAGTACTTCCACGACAAAGACTTTGCGTCGAGAAGATCCCTCAGCGTCGGATAGCTGGACGTGAACTGGTTCGAGCAGGGCGCGGGCCCGAACTTCGTGAGATACTTGTTGTGCTGGGTGATGAGGTGAGTCAGCGTTTTAGTTGGCGCGTCGCAACCCCAGCGGCAGTTCGGACCCGAGCAAGTAGGAAGATCGATCATCGCCCGACCTGGTTCGACGACCGTTCCGCCCCTGATGAGGTCCTGATGTGCCGTGAAGCTGCCGCTTCCCTGAGTCGTAAACATGTGCTCGGCAAGCGTGTACTGCTTGGCGAGATCCCAATACGGCCGTATTTGCGTGGGATCCGTGTACTGGTACGGATACGTGCACTCGGGTATGCCGTTTTTCCCTCCGAAGCCGACATTGTCGAAACCGTCCATATTACCATGGTCGTAGGCCGTGCGGTATCCGACGTATTCGTGATACAGATCCTTGGGCACGGTGAGCGGGACTTTTGCCAACGGAATGCTTTCGTTATTGAGGATTGGCGGGCTGCAGTTCGGGTTTGGTTCCGCTTTTCCGATTGTCGTGCCGTCAGCTCCGGGAAACGTCGCAAAGAAATCGTTGAACGTGCGATTTTCTTGGATCATCAGCACGACGTGCTTTATCGGGCTAGGTGAGCTGACCGCAGCTGGGGCGGCCCCGGAAACGAGGGGAAGGCGCGCGACCGACGACATCGTGCCGTTGCAGTCTGCAAGCAGAAAAATGGCCACACAAATCCCTACGGCGTAGGGAAGGCCTGAAATTCTCAACGGGCTCGGCGGTTCAAGCGTAACGCAGGAGTGGCCTACTCCGTATCGACGGGTTCGTTCGACGGCGGCTCGTGGAGGAACACCGAGAGTGGATATTTCGAATGAATCGGCGAGAATGCGCGTGGCTTTTGATGAAAGTCGAATGCGTCGTTGAGGCTCCTGGCGCGTTTGTCGGTGTAGCCGAGCGAACGCGACCCGATGCTCCCGGGAAGCAGCCCATAGACTTCTTCGATGAATCTCAAGATGCTGCCGTACTCGTATTGCACGTGCGAAACGTAGCTGTGCTTGGCGTACGGCGAGATGATGAGGCATGGAACGCGGATGCCGAGGCCGCGATAATCGAGTTGCGGTGGAGGAGCGTTGTCGTAGAAACCTCCCCAGTCGTCCCAAACCACGATGATCGCGCTCGAAGGCCAGTACGAGCTTTCGCCGACCGCATTTACGATAGAAGCAACCCACGAAGGCCCTTTGTCTCCACGGTAGGCGGGGTGATCTGAGTCTTCCTTACTGGGCGTCACCCAGCTCACCGCTGCGAGGTGTCCTTTGGCTGCGTCGTTGAGGACCTGCGTTTGCGGAGCAACGATGTTTTTGCTCCAGTCTGGGCCGTAACGCACGTATTTGATCGCTTCAAAGGGTTCCCAGAAGCCGGCATCTAGGACTTTGGTCGCATAGATCTTCCACGAGACCTTCGCGTCATCGAGCACCTGCGCGGCCGTGTTGAACTGATCGAAACACGGAAAAGGCCCATCGAAGAAGTGGACTTCCCGATTCGGGGTCAGATACGAGGTCTTCGTACCGGGTGGTGAGTCACAGTCGTCGGGCGTGTGACTTGCAAAATTGACTTCGGCTTCAGTGGGTAGCTTGATATCATCAGTACCCGCGACCAGCGTCAGGTGGCCAGTGAAACTGCCGCCGAACTCGGTTGGGAACATTTCGTCGGCAAGTACGTATTGCTGCGCCATCGTGCGGTACGGCTCTATCTGCGAGTGTTCGACGTACGCGTATGCTTGATTGGGGCCGTGCTTTGTTCCGTACGCCGAGAAGCCGTCCATTTGACCCTTGTTCCAATCGACCATCGACGACCCCCAATCGTGCGCCAGATCCGCGTTGTTTTGAAAGGTTACTTGGTGGAGCGTTACGAGTGAGTCATGCCCCGGGCAACCGGACCCCGAGCCAAGCTTTTGAACCGATGACGTCGCCGCTATCGAGCGTACGCTGCCGCTGGGGGGCGGAGCAGGAGACGCGCAACCCGTCATCGGTGCGTTGGCTCCCGGCCAGCCGGCAAAGAAGTTTTCGAAGCTCCGGTTCTCCTGAATGATGACGATCACGTGCGAGATGTAGTTCTTTGCCATGCCCGCCGGCTGCACGGGAGGTAGCGCGGCCGCCACGCCGGTCGATCCATTCCCATTGGAGGAACACCCGACGCAAAGAATGATGCCGGAGATTGTAAGCACGACTAGCGATTTGGAAACCATCTTTCCCCCTGCCGGCAACGGATTTGTATCCGTTGCGCGATTGCGACCGCCTATTCATCAATAGCGATGGTAGCGCCTTCCATTGTAAGCGGACAACAGGCGCCGCGATGGGGATTTCAGACTCCGGTCCGGAATAGACGCCTATCTACTGCCCACCGCTTGCGAGTGGGCCGTCCGCGGACGCGGACGTCCGTAGTGCGAGGAGAACGATGACTGAGTACGAGGTAACGTATATCTTACGCCCATCGCTCGAAGAGAGCGATGTGGAGCAGCGCGTCAACGCGATCGCGGAGATCGTCAAGAATCAGCATGGTGACGTGACCGGGATCGAGCGGCTCGGGAAGAAGCGTCTGGCTTATGAAATCGCTGACGTGCGCGAAGGCAACTACGTCGTGATGCAGTTCAAGAGCGAGGCGGCGGCTTCCAAGGAACTCGAGCGACAGCTCAAGCTGCACGAAGACGTTCTGCGTGCGTTGATCGTCCGGCTCGACGCGAAGATGGTCACCCACATGGCTTCGCTCGCGGCGGCAGCCCCGCCCGCGCCCCAAAGCCAGCCATAAAACTGGCAGCGTTTCGATAACTTGTGTGCCATACTGTTGACACTCCGAGGCGATAGCATCGTCCTCATGAGTGCATTGCGGCGAAAGAGAGTGAGCGATGGCAGGTTCTTATAATCGCATCATCCTGGTAGGCAATCTAACGCGCGACCCGGAGATTCGATATACGCAGTCTGGTAAGGGTGTCACGAAGTTTACGCTCGCGGTTAACAATCCGCGCAACAAAGAAGAGACGACCTTCGTCGATATCGTTGCGTGGGATCGGCTGGGCGAAACGTGCAACACCTACTTAAAGAAGGGTTCGAACTGCTTAGTCGAGGGCCGCTTGGTGATTCGCAATTACGACGACAAGGACGGAAACAAGCGTAAAGCTACTGAAGTCGTGATCGACAACATGCAGATGCTCGGCTCACCGCGGGATCGCGCGCCTGCCGGCAATGATGACGGGGGCGCCGGTTACAATGGCGGTGGCGCCGCGGCCCCGGCGCACGCATCGAAAGCCGGCGAGGGCTTCGGCGACGAACTCGAAGACGAAATTCCGTTCTAGCATGTGAATGGAGCGGTCGCACAAAAGCCGCCGGCGTCGCTAAGGGCGCTTCGCGCGAGCTCGCTAGATGTTCGTGCTGGCGCTTTGTGCGTCGCTGCTGAGGTCCGCGCCGGTGGAAGCCAGGGCCGCACAAATAGCCTCGGCGCTCACACCATCCGAACGTTTCCAACTCGTGCGCGGCCAATCCGGCGTACCCGTTCGCGGCGGCACGCCCAACGGCGCAATCGGTTCTGCCGGATATGTCCCGGGCATACCCCGTCTGGGCGTACCTGCGCTCCAGGAGACCGACGCCAGTCTCGGCATTGCTAATCCAGGGAACGTTCGACGGCGCGACGTTGCGACGGCGCTGCCGTCGGGGCTGTCACTCGCGTCCACATGGGATCCGCAGATCGCCTATCAAGACGGCTCGACGATCGGCGACGAAGCCTGGCGCAAGGGTTTCAACGTCTTGCTCGGGCCCGGGTTGAACCTGGCTCGCGACCCGCGCAACGGCCGAAATTTTGAATATCTTGGAGAGGATCCGCTTCTGGCCGGAACGTTGGCGGGCGCCGCTATCTGCGGCATTCAAGCCCATCACGTGATTGCCACCATGAAGCATTTTGCAATGAACGATCAAGAGACTGGGCGACTCTTGCTCTCTGCAGATATCGGCGAAGCAGCAATGCGCGAGAGCGATTTGCTCGCGTTCGAGCTTGCGCTCGAGGGCGGTCATCCGGGCGCGGTGATGTGCGCGTACAACCGCGTGAACGGCATCTACGCCTGTGAGAACGACCATCTCTTGAACGACGTCCTCAAGGATGCCTGGGCGTTCCCCGGTTGGGTTATGTCCGATTGGGGGGCGGTGCACGGTGTTGACGCCGCTCTGCATGGCCTCGATCAAGAATCAGACGCAGAAATTGACAAGGCGATACGCGGAGTTTCCGCCTTCGGAGCGCCACTGGAAGCGGCCGTCGCTTCAGGTGCAATTCCGCAATCGCGACTGATTGACATGAACCGGCGTATCTTGCAGTCGATGCTTGCCGTCGGTCTGTTCGATGAACCGCCAAAACGCTCACCGATCGACTACTCCGCTCACGCCGTCGTGGCGCTGGACGCTGCCGAGCGCGGCATCGTCGTGCTCAAGAACGCCGGGACTCTTCCTCTTAGATCCATCAGCCGCATCGCCGTGATCGGCGGCTACGCGGATGCCGGAGTTCTCTCGGGCGGCGGCACGTCAGATGTGATGCCGGTTGGCCGTGCGCTCGGGGTTCCACTCGGCGGCGACGATGCGCCCATCGCGTTCTTCGATCGATCACCGCCGCTGGCCGCCATTCGAGCGATAGCGCCTCGCGCCGCAGTCAGCTTCATCGACGGGCGTTACCCAAGCGAGGCCGCCGAACTCGCCAAACATGTCGATGTTGCGGTCGTCTTCGCTACCGAATGGATCGGCGAAGGCATCGACGCTCCACGCCTCAATCTACCCAACGGACAAGACGCGTTGATCTCGGCGGTTGCGGCGGCAAATCCTCATACCGTCGTCGTATTGGAGACCGGCAATCCGGTAACGATGCCATGGCTCGACCGTGTCGCCGCCGTCATGGAGGCCTGGTATCCCGGTGAACGCGGGGGAGACGCAATCGCAAACGTGCTCTTCGGAAAGGTGGACGCAACCGGACGTCTGCCGATCACCTTTCCATCGGCGCAAGAGCAACTCGTCCATCCCGAATTGCCCGGACTCGATGAGCTGCTCTCCGCGCGCGCAGCCGGATTTCTCGGATACCAGTTGGCCCTGGCTTTACTGCCGTTCTCGGTGACCTATTCAGACGGAAGCGACGTCGGCTATCGCCGGTTCGTGAAGCAAGGCTTGGCGCCACTCTTCGCGTTCGGTCACGGGCTATCG
>DATDIA010000127.1:0-5687 GCA_036521295.1 Candidatus Cybelea sp.
TGACGACGATCGCCGGGCGCGCGGGCTCGTTGACGCCCATGCAAATTGCTTCGAGCACGTCCCCAAAGACCTGGCGCCACTGGCGGACGAGCCCGTTCGGCAGCGAGTAGCGGGTCGCGAGGTACTCGTCGTCGCTCTCGAAAGATTCGCGCCGCGGCTCCATGGGCTCTGCGCGAAGCAACGACCGCAGCACGGCGTTCACGAGATTTGCCAGCCCGCGATGCCCCCACCGCTTCGCAAGATTCACGAACTCAAAGACCGTCGCGTGGATGTCGGCTCGGGTGTAGACGAGTTCGTACGTCGCCAATCGCAAAATTTCGAGAATGGCAGGCGGAAGTTGCATCCTTCGACTCCGCTCAGGATGACAACTTCGTTCAGGATGACGGAGGAACGGATCGAGATACCAGTCTAGCGTGCGACGCATCTTGATCGCGCCGTATGCCAACTCGGCAGCGAAGGCCCGATCGCGGTCGCTTAACTGCGTCCGTCGCGCGCGGTAGTCGAGCGACGCTTGCGCGCCACGATCGTGCAATCCCGGTTGCGGAAAGACATCCCGCACCACGGCGAGTGCGAGCTCACGCGCCCCCTCGACTCGGCTTGCGCTGTGGTCAGCCTGGCTCAGGATTGGCTCCTCGCCGGCGAATCCGGCGATACTCTTGGCCGCTCATTTTGCCGCGGTTCGGCGCGATGAGCTCGTCAATCACAAGCGCACCGTCAGATGCAATGTGGGCGCGCAAGATCTTGACGGACTCGCCGTCGAGCATCGCGCGGGCGGCGGGTTGTGGCGAGTAGGCTCGCACCATATCGACGATTCGCTGAGGTGGCCAGCTCCAATCGATGGTCAGCTCTTCCTTTGAGATCGGCCGCGTCATGCTCGCATCCCCTTGCTGCGGACGGCGCGGCAGCTCGCCCTCTGCGGCCAGATCGATCGCCTGAGCGAGAAGCTCGGCGCCGATCCACGCGAGCCGGTCGTGCAGCTCGCCGTACGTTTCCTCCGGTCCGATGGCAACGCGTCGCGCAAGCACGAGATCACCCGTGTCAAGACCGGGATCCATCAGCATGATGCTCACGCCGGTCTCTTTCTCGCCGCTCGCGATGGCGGCTTGAATCGGCGTCGCGCCGCGATACTTCGGTAAGAGCGAGGGATGAACGTTAAGCGCACCCAGCCGCGGCAAAGCGAGCAACTGCTTGGGGAGTATGCGTCCGTACGAGGCTAGCACGAAAAGATCGAACTGCTCCTGCGCGGACGCCTGAGCAAGGGCGATCAGTCCCATTGGTTCGTGCACGGGAAGACCCAGCTCGAGCGCTGCCGATTTTACGGCACTCGGTTTTAAACGATGGCCGCGGCCGGCGGGACGATCCGGCTGCGTTACGACGCCGGCGAGCGCAGTGCGTGCGGCCACGATTTCGAGGCTCGGCACGGCAAATGCGCTCGTGCCGAAAAAAAGCGTCTTCAAGCCTCCGCGGCTTCTTTCTCCTCGTCGCTCAACGCGGGGCGCAGATTCTTGGCGCGGTCGATGTAAAGTATCCCGTCGAGATGGTCGATCTCGTGCTGAAGGCACTGAGCGCATAAACCTTCGGCCTCGATTCGAAGCTTTTGGCCCCGGCGATCGAGCCCGGTGACGGCCACCCGATCGCAACGAAGAATATCTCCCACCATCCCGGGCACGGAGAGACAACCTTCCTTCAACTCGACGTCTTCGCCGAGTCGCTCCAGTTTCGGATTGATGACCACCGCCGGTTCGTGCTCGTCGTCATGCACGTCCATCACAAATAACCGCTTCGAGACGTTGACCTGAGGTGCGGCCAGCCCCACGCCGGGCGCGGCATACATCGTCGCGAACATATCGTCCACGAGTTGCTGGAAGAGCGGCTCTCGAATCTCCTTCGGGTCTACCTTCTTTGCGACTTTACGCAGCGCCGGATGGCCTTCGGCGAGAATCTCACGAACGTAGGGCATCGCGGGCGGCTATTCTTCTTCTTCGCCGCCCGCTACTCTCAGGAGCCTGTAGGGTTATGGTCGTTTCAGGATTTGGTGCCGAATTTTGTTCGAACCGAGGCGCGATGAGGGAGCGAAGCCGTAGCTTCGTGACCGAAGAGCAACGAAGTATTCGGACAAAAGGCGGCCCAAAGACGGGAACGTGCCATAACCCTGCAGGCTCCTAGGAAATCGCCCTACGCGTTACTTCGTATGGAACGAGGCAACCACAAAGAACGGTGAACAGTTCCTGCCGCCGTCGTTCCAGAGCAGGCTCACCGCCTGCTGCGGCCCGATGATGTAGGTGGACCCGTATGGACCCGCGATTGCCGTTGCGTAGTACGTTGGGTTCGAATAGCTCGGCTTAGCGTGCGGTGTCGGTATCTGCGCTGCGCTAACCTGAGCGAACGGGCCGGTAAACGTGGCAGCTCCGCTCGACTGCGATAAGTAGAAGTCGTAGCTGTTGCTCGGCGGCAGCGCGCCTTTGGTCGCAACGTAGATAGTGGGTAATCCCGGAGGTGCGCCGTGCGAGTGCGGTATCGGATAGAGTACCTCCATCTGATTGGGCGGACGGCCACAGTTACCGCTGGGTGTCGATGTCGGACCGGGGCCGACTACACCGTTGTTGTTACCGTTGCAGGCTGCAAGCATGCTAGCCGTAGCGAAGAGTGCGAGGGCGCCAATCGACTTGTTCATAGTGTAGAATCCGCCTATTCCGCGTCCGGCGCCTTCCGGACCTAATGTGAATCTCCTTAGAGAATGTACCCAGAGAGATCGGCGTTTGCCACCACGTCGGCGAGCCGCGCGCGGACGTACGAACCGTCGATCTCTACCCGGCCGGTCATCTCGGGAGCGTCGAAGCTGGCATCTTCGAGGACGCGCTCGAGTACGGTATGCAGCCTCCGGGCGCCGATGTTTTCGGTCTGCTCGTTCACGGTCATCGCAAAGGCGGCGAGCTGCGCGATGGCATCCTCTGTAAACTCGAGCATCACGCCATCGCTGGCAAGCAGCGCCTTGTACTGCTCGACGAGCGCGTTCTTCGGCTGCGTCAAAATCGTCTTGAAATCTTCGGCCGTGAGCGAGTCGAGCTCGACGCGAATAGGCAGACGCCCCTGCAGTTCCGGGATCAAATCGGACGGCTTGCTGATGTGGAAGGCGCCGGCCGCGATAAAGAGGACGTGGTCGGTCTTGATCGGACCGTGCTTCGTGTTTACGGTCGAGCCTTCCACGATCGGTAGAATATCGCGCTGCACGCCTTCCCGCGAAACGTCCGGCCCACCGCGCTGTTGCTGCGAGCCGGCAACCTTGTCGATTTCGTCGATGAAGATGATTCCGTCCTCACCGGCGCGCCGAAGCGCTTCTCGCTTGACGGCATCCATGTCGATGAGCTTCGCGGCCTCCTCTTGCTCGAAGATGCGCAGCGCTTCCACCACCGTAACGCGCTTTTTCGTGCGCCGCTTCGGCAGAATTCCCCCGAGCATCTCGCCGATGTCGCCGCTTTGGTCGACGCCGCCGCCGATGACGCCGATTGGTAGGCTCGGCGTCTCTTCCACTTCGATCTCAATCAGCCGCACGTCGTAGAAACCGCGCTCGATCTCGCCGCGCGTTTGATCCCGAATGCGTTGCGCATCGCTAGAGACCGCCGCCGACGGACCTGCTTGCGGCTGTTGCTGTCCGGCGAAGCCGCTGCCAAAAATCGAACCGAGGGCGGCGCCGAAGGGGCTGCCCTGGCCTTGCGGCGCCGGCGGTCGAGTCTCGGGGTGGAGGTAGTCGATGACGCGTTCGATCGCGTGTCGAGCGGCGAGGTCCCGGACTTCTTCGCGGCGCTCCTCGGTGACGGTGCGAATCGACGCGTCGACGAGATCGCGAACCATGGACTCCACGTCGCGACCGACGTACCCGACCTCCGTATATTTCGTCGCTTCGACTTTGACGAATGGCGCGCCGACCAATGCCGCTAAGCGCCGCGCGATCTCGGTCTTGCCGACACCCGTAGGTCCGATCATGAGAATGTTCTTGGGCGTGATCTCGTCGCGCAAGTCCTCGCGTGCGCGTGCGCGGCGATACCGGTTGCGCAACGCAATCGCGACGGCGCGCTTCGCTTTGCCCTGACCGACGATGTACTTGTCGAGCTCCTCGACGATTTGGCGCGGCGTCAGATAGGCCGGGTCGAGATTCGCCGGCAGCGTGCCGGTCATGGAAGAGTCTCCACGACGATATCGCTATTGGTGTAGATGCAGATCTCCGAAGCGATCTCGAGCCCCTTGCGCGCAATCTCCTGCGCGTCGAACTGCGTATTGCGCAGCAAAGCGGCCGCCGCTGCTTGCGCGTAAGGACCGCCGCTACCGATTGCAGCGATCCCTTCGTCCGGTTCGATGACGTCGCCCGTGCCCGACAGGACGAAAAGATGATCTGGTGTGCCGACGATCATGAGCGCCTCCAAACGGCGCAAAACGCGATCTTGGCGCCAGTCCTTTGCCAACTCGACCGCGGCTCGCGTCAAATCTTTGAACTCGCCATACTTGCTCTCGAACTTCTCGAGCAGCGTAATTCCGTCGGCGGCCGAACCCGCGAAGCCAGCCAAGACTTTGCCGCCTGAGATCTTTCGAACCTTGCGCGCGCCGTGCTTGACGATCGTCTTGTCGAGGGTCACCTGGCCATCGCCTGCAATGGCAAGCTTCCCATCGCGCCGCACTGCCAAGATCGTTGTGGATTTCATGGTACGGGCCACTGGCGTGAGTACCCTTACGGCGCGCAAAGGGTTTCAGACGCCATCGATTCGATCGCCGCGAGCGCGCGCTGCGCCATGAGGCGCCGCCTTTCGCGCTTACCGGCAGCGCCGTCCATCATCGGAAACGGCGCCCAGGTAACGTTCGAAGGCTGAAAATCCGGCGTTTTGCGATTCTGCAAATGCGCGACAACGGCACCGAGGGCGCTCTCCGTGGGGAAGTCGATCGGCGCCAAGCCGCGAATCGCGCGAGCCGCGTGGATGCCCGTCATCGCACCGCACGCGGCGGCTTCCACGTAGCCTTCCGCGCCGGTAATTTGCCCGGCGAAGTAGACCGCATCGCTTCCGCACAGTTTCAAATGCCCGTCGAGCAGGCGGGGTGAGTCGATGAACGTGTTACGGTGCATCACGCCCAACCGAAGCCACTCCGCGCGGGCGAGACCGGGCAACCTTCCAAAGGCTTCGCGCTGCGCGGGCCACGTCATGCGCGTTTGGAAGCCGACAATATTGTAGGCGCTCCCTTCACGATTCTCTTTGCGCAACTGCACGACGGCATATGGCGTTTTTCCGGTGCGCGGGTCGCGCAGACCCACCGGCCGCAGGGGTCCAAACCGGAGCACGTCGTCACCGCGGTCGGCCATCTCTTCTATCGGCAAACAACCCTCGAAGTAACGCGTTTGCTCGAATTCTTTCGCGGGATGGCGCTCCAGCGTTCTCAAATCGCCGACGAAGCGCGCGTATGCGTCGCGATCGAGCGGAATATTGAGATAGTCATCGCCGTCGCCCTTCTCGTAGCGCGACTTGCGATACATTTGCGACTCGTCGATTGAGTCGGCCGCGACGATGGGGGATGCCGCGTCGTAATAGTGGAGGCGCTCCGGCCGCTCGTCCTTCGCCGGAAACTGGCCGAGACGGGACAATACCGCGTCGAGGCTAGATAAAAAGTTCTCCGTCGGCAGCGGACCACAGGCGACGATTACG
>DATDIA010000128.1:0-6096 GCA_036521295.1 Candidatus Cybelea sp.
CATGCCGGCGTAACCGACGAGCGTGACGGAGATTATTTCGGCAGCGCGGTGAACCGAGCCGCGCGGCTCGTCTGCGCTGGTCATGGGGGCCAAATACTGCTCTCAGGAGACGCGGCGGATCAGGCGCTGGGGAGCCTTCCCAGCGGGATAACGCTGCACCGCCTCGGATCGCTTCCGCTACGCGGCCTCGAAGAGCCCGAGCGCGTCTATCAGCCGGTCGGAAGCGGGCTGCGCTCCGATTTCAAACCGCTGCGAGCACTCGAGACGCCGCCAAACAATCTCCCACGCCAAACCACAAGCTTCGTTGGCCGCCACGACGATCTCGCACACATCGAAGCGCTGCTTGACGAATGTTCGCTCGTCACGGTCGTTGGAGCGGGCGGAATCGGCAAGACGCGCCTCGCGCTCGAAGTCGCCGCCGCACGTCTCAACGACGAACGCGACGGCGCATGGTTTGTCGACTTATCTTCAATCGGCGACGCCTCTCTCATCTCGAGTACGATTCTCTCGGCTCTGGGCGGCGAACGTTCGCCAGAGGCCGACCCACTTGCCGACCTTCTTAGCTATCTCCATAAGCGCGAGCTCCTGCTGGTGCTGGATAACAGCGAGCACCTCGTTTCGGAGGTTGCGGCCATCGCAACGCAGATCATCGGGCGCTGCGCTCACGTCACCGTGCTTGCGACGAGCCGATCGCCGCTCGACATTGCGGGCGAACGAGTCTACCGCCTATCCTCCCTCGACCCGGCCTCTGCGATGCAGCTCTTCGGAGATCGCGCGCGTGCCGCGAACCCATCCTTTCGAGTTGAACTCAAAGCGAGCATTGTCGAGGAGATCTGCAATCGGTTAGACGGAATCGCTTTGGCGATCGAGCTCGCCGCCGCGCGCGTGCGAACGATGTCGGTGGAGAATCTCGCGTCCCATCTGGAGCTGCGGTTGCTTGCGGGCGGCCGCGATCGCCGGCAGCGGCAGCAGACGATGCGGGCGCTGATCGATTGGAGCTACGACCTGCTTTCGGACGACGAACGCGATGCTCTTCGTCGTGCCTCGGTTTTCGCACACGGTTTTACGCTTACCAGCGGGACCGGCGTGTGCGCTGTCGACGGCGACGAGTGGGGCGTGCTCGAGCTGCTGACCTCCCTCGTTGACAAATCGCTCGTCGTAGCCGAGCTTCACGGGGACGATCAGCGATATCGGCTGCTTGCGCCGATTCGAGAATACGCGTATGACAAGCTCACTGAGGCTGCCGAAGTCTTCGAGACAATGCGAAGGCACGCGGCGGTATTCGGCGCCTTCGCGCAGGACGTGTACGACGAATGGGACCGGGGTCCCGCCGTAAGTTGGCTCGCGCGATCTGAGGTAGAGCTTTCAAACTTCCGCGTTGCGCTTCGCTGGGCTTTCGACGAGGCGAACGATCGCAAGCTCGGAGCTCGGATCGTTGCCGACACAACCGTGATCTTTCTGCGGCTAGGGCTGCTCGATGAGAGCATTGCGTATTGTAGGCGAGTGCTGGAAGCGGGCCTGCCCCTCGTGCCGGAGGTGGAAGCGCGCGTTCGGTACGGCCTGTCGATGCTCTACAGCAATCGCGGTGCGAACAAAGAGTGCCTCGACGAAGCGCTGGTGGCCGTTGCGCTCTATCGCGAGGCGAGCGATTCGCGGGGCCTTGCCCGCGCGCTCTCGCAAATCTCCTCGCGCTACGCTCACCAGTCCCGCTACGACGAAGCGAAGGCAGCAGCAAATGAGGCATTGCGGCTTGCCCGCGATAGCCGCGATGCGAGGCTTATCGCAGACGTTTTACGGCGTTGCGCGGAGGCGTTCGCCGGCGACGGAGCCGAGCAAGTGCGGGCGGCGTTTAGCGAGAGCGTTGCGCTCTTCCGGACCCTTGGGCGCGACGACGACACTGCGCGCGCACTGAACTGGTGGGGAAGCTGGGAACTTCAGATCGGAGAATATCGTGCGGCAGCGGAGCGATTGATGGAGGCGATACCGCTCGCCGGAAGCGACACCTCGCTGATGTTCCTAACCAACGATATCACCAGTTGTTTTCTGGCAATTGGCGATCGAGAACGCGCTGCGGCGTTTGCTCGTCAGTCGCTCGTGCTAGCGACGCAAGCCAGGCATGACATTCTGACGTTTCTATCGATAGCATATCTAGGGATGCTCGCACACGAGCGTGACCCGCGCGCAGCGGCGCGTTTAATCGGCTACGCGCAAGAACGACTACGAGCGGCCGGCTGGAAGCTGGTTGCGCCGGATAATACCCTGGCGGCCGATCTCCACGGCGCGCTCAGAGCAAAACTAAAGGAATCGGAGCTCGACCGATTGCTGGGCGAGGGGGCGGTGTTGAGTAACAATCAAGCCGTCGCGGAAGCTCTATCGGCTTAGCAGGGCTTCAACCCACTCTCCGGCCGAATGTCATCGTCGCCGGCACCTTTGTACAGGCACTGGTGCTTGAGCGCATACGTCCCCTTTTCGCCCGAGCAGCGATTCACGGCATAATAAGAGCCGGTCAATATGTGAGTCTTGGTATTGTACGCAGCGGTTGTCGAAAAGGAGCAGAGAGCCTTCCTTGAAGATGCAACGGTAGCTCCATTGAGAGCCGTTCCAGTGAGGTTTAAGGCGAGCGAATCCTTGACGCTTCCTGACCCGAAGGCTATCGTTTCCGAACCTCCAAGCGTGCTTTTGTATTGTGCCAGCGATGCGGTGGCTCTTCCGGTGCCATAAACGTTATCTTTTACTTTTCCGGCATATTGGCCGCTGAGGTTGCGAGCGGCTGCGCCGTCGCCGATGCGAACGGAAGCGGGCCGTAACGCCGAGCTCGCGCTTGGTACGCCGCCGCCGCCGCCGCAGGCGGTCGACGCGAGCAACACGAGGGCTATAGCGAAAGCGGTGCGTGCATGTAAGTCTTTCATTCGTACACTCCCTAAAGAAGCACGAGTTGCAGGAAGGAACATACCTCCCGACGCCCCTAAGAGCCTTTCTGAATCGGAGTAGAGTTGCTACGGAGGGTGCATGAGGAGCAAATTTAGTTATGGGCTGCGATGCGCGGCGCTCGTATTCGTCGTGGTCGCTGGTTATAGGCAGGTTGCGTTCGCTGGGACGACCGGCACGATTACGGGAACCGTCATCGACGCAACAACCAAAGCGCCGATCGCCGGTGCGACGGTTAGCGCCGTCAGCCCGTCGCAAATCGCGCACGTAACGACGGATGCGTCGGGCCGGTTTACCTTCCTCTCGCTTTCGCCCGAGACGTACACGATTTCCGCGCAGTACGCTGGATACGACGACGTTTCGATCTCGGGGATCTCGGTCTTTGCCGATCAGAGCCAAGTGGTTCCCATCGCCTTGCAGAAGAGCCTCAAGCAGATCGCGCGGGTAACGTCGCGATCGTCGCTCAGCCCGGTGCGACCCGGCACGGGCACCGACGTTTATTCGGTCAACCCGGGCTTGACGACCGCGGCGGCAACGCTGGGCGGCGGCGGCGGCTTGAATAATGCCTACTCCGCCATTGCCTCAATGCCCGGAGCGTATGTCCCGCCAAATCAGGTCGGGGTCAATCAAACCGTCTATATTCGCGGCGGCTACTACGACCAGATCGGCTACGAGTACGACGGCGTGCCCATCAACCGCTCGTTCGATAACTATCCTGGAAACTCCGAGACGACGCTCGGCCAGCAAGAGCTGCAAATTTACACCGGCGGCGGCGAGGCGGATGCGAATGCGACCGGCCTTGGGGGCTTCATCAATCAAGTGATCAAGACCGGAACGTATCCTGGGTACGCGACCGGCACCTTGGCTATCGGCACGCCGACGTTCTACCACGATGCGCGCCTCGAGGCCGGAGGGTCTACCCCCGATCGAATGTTTTCCTACTACGTCGGCATCAGCGGCACGAATCAAGACTTTCGCTACTTCGACCAGTACAACGGCGCCAGTCTGACCGATACGATTCCGTACGGCTACTGGCCGGCGCACATCACGACGTTCTTACCCGCCTTCTGGCCCGGCGTCTATCCCGCGTGCAACAACGACGGAAGCTACCACAATCCGATTGTCGGCAAGCTTTACAACGATCCAGGGTGCTTCGGATCGTATCCTTCGAACTACGGGCAACCCTCTAACCTCACCGATCGCGAAGTTGTCAGCAACTTCCACATCGGCGTTCCACACCGGGGCGACGCGGGCCGCGACGACGTTCAGCTGCTCTATATGTCGTCGGCCAACTTTCAACAGGACTATTCGAGCGCCGACGATGCGGGCGCCTTGGGTCTCGGCCTCGTGAACGCGGGATACACGAACCAGTGGCCCGATTATTTCACCTATCCCGGTTCGACGCAGTGGCTCGCGCCGGCATCCACCGGCCGCGTCGCCTATATGTACCCCGGATCACCGCAAGGCCGCTGCGCAAACGTCCGGCGTGTGCCCAACGCGTGTCCCTTCGTGGACGGCAACCAGCTGCAAGTGCAAATACCCGACAACTACCGCGATGGGCGCTGGGACACCGCCAGCATCGGCAAGCTGCAATACCAGAAGAATTTCGGTTCCACGGCGTACGTCAGACTCTTTGGCTACACGTTCTACTCGAACACGAACCGGGCGACCGCTAACGGTTGGGGGAACAACGTATCGTTGGGCATTACGAACTACCAGTACGAAGTCGATTCGCACACCAGCGGTCTCGAGCTCCAGTTCGCCGATCAACTCTCGAGCCAACACCTACTCGAGGGCATGGTCTCCTACATTACTTCGAACACGCTGCGTTATTACAACCATAACTACGACAACACGAGCACCCAGCAGGTCAGCAACTTCACGAACGGCTCGCAGTGCTTCGCCGATTTCTCGAACTCACAATATAAAATTGGCGAACCTGCGCCCTGCAACGCGCAGATATCTCAAGGGACGTTCGGCAGCCCGTACGGACCACGTTTCAATAACCAAGATCCGTGCGCCGGCGGCCAGCTTCCGTCGAGCGCGCCGGCCTGCGTTGCGGGCGCGTCGATGCTTTTGACCTATCTCGGAAACAATGCGGACATTAACGCCGTCGTTCCAAAGCTAACCAATGCGTCGATTAGCGATCAATGGCGACCGAGCGACGCCTGGAACGTCAACGCAAGCGTCCGCTTTGAAAACGATGCATACGATCTTGCGAATACCAACAGCCCCGCAACCAACTTTTGGTTCGCGGCGGCACAGAAGGAGTTTTGCGTCAACCCGGTGACGCGCCAGCCGATCTTCGTTCCGCAACCGCCGCAGAGCATTTATTTCTACCAGCCGTACGTGACGTTCAACTGTCCGATCGACCGATCGACCGGAACGCCGGTGCAGACCGTTCACCCCAACGGCACCGACGGCATCCTGCTCACGAACGTCTATCCGCCAACCTACTCGCAGTCGTATGTCGAGCCGCGCCTTTCGGCTACCTACACCGTCAACGCCGATACGGTGCTGCGGGGATCGGCAGGCCGGTACGCGCAGCAACCGCAAAACTACGAGATACAATATAATACGTTGCAGCCCAACCTTGCGGCCAGCCTTCTGGGGTTCATTCCCTTTGGGTACAGCTCGCCGCTGCACGAGGCTCAAGCGCAGTTTTCCGACAACTACGACCTTTCGTACGAGCATCACTTCAAAGGGACCGACGTTGCGATGAAGGTGACGCCGTACTATCGATGGGCGACCGATCAGCTCTACGAATCGGTTAATCTTCCCAGCCTGGGTGTTTCGCCGTCGTTCAATGCCGGCACCGAGCGCGTCGACGGTATCGAGCTGTTGATCACGAAGGGCGACTTCAACAAGAACGGGATCTCCGGTACGTTCTCATATACATATACGAACGCGGCCGAGAAATGGAGCAACTATCCCAACAGTACGGTTGGACCGGTCGACCAGTACAATCAGGACATCCAGGAGTTCAACGCGCTGACGAAAGCCGGCGGCGGCGCACCGTGCTATAAGAATTCCGGTGATGGAACGCCGGCGCCCAATTGCGGCTACACGTCCAGACGCAATCCCTATTATAACATGCCGGTGCAGCCCACGCTCGACCCGCAGGGCTGGTACGCGCCCGGCCTCGACTTTCCATACGTCGCGCCAAAC
>DATDIA010000129.1:0-10008 GCA_036521295.1 Candidatus Cybelea sp.
GTGCGGTTGCAACCGGATCGAAGCTCCGAGCGATCAAACCGCTTGAAGGAGAGGCGCGCTTGATTTCGGCGACGATCGCCGTTCCGGAGGCCTTTTGAAGAGCCGCTAGAAAACCGCGGCGCTCGCCCGAGCGCGCCAGCGCGCGAGCGCGCACGACTTTATACGGCTCGAGCGCTTCCTCCCGCTCGAGTGAAGCGGCTTTGACGGAGAATATCTTCTGAAGCGTATCCGTGATGCTAGGGAACCTAAGTCGGACTCGACGTCGGCGAGGTCGATGGGCTCGTCGAAGGTGTCGGCGTCGGGATTGCTGCGGGGCCGACTTGCACCGTCGAACCGATTGCGTAGCCGCGTATCGTAACGTTTTTGCCAGTGACTGGGGCAGCGAACGTCTTCGTTCGCTTATATAGACCGCTTGGATTCGCCCCTTGCTGATTGGGATTCCATGTATCGTCGAGCGCGCTGACGGTTTCGTTGCGACGCGTTATTAAGATTTCCGTGCTCCGCGCGCCGATGAAGTCGTTTTCGCCCGTTGACGCCGCGGCGCCGCCGCCGAAGTCGATCGCTCCTGGGAAAAGTACGGGCACAATCGGCGCAATTGTATCGGCATAGGCGTACGCGCCTTGCTCGAAGGTCTCACCCGATGCGGTGACGTTCACGCTTCCATCGGTGACGAGGTCGGCAACTCTGGCCGCGATCGTGCTGTCGCCTACCGAATGGCTTAACGTAACCGACGGACCCGCGGAGTACGGCGGAGGGCTCGAGGACGGCGAAGCGCTCGAGGGCGGCGAAGAAGTCGCGACCGTCACCGAGAGTGCGCCGATGCCGAAGTCGTTGCCGTGGATTTGGCACGATGCGCAGGTAAACGAACCGCCCGCGACGAGCACGCCGCTGACGTTGCGCAGCGGCGACACGATACCGGCACCAAAGCTGGAATTCGATCCGCTCACCGTGGCCAAGTCGTCCAGTGATGCATAGCCCGCTCGCGAACTCGGGAGCGAGATTTTCGTGGCGCCGACGTAGACGTCGCTGACCGTTGCGCTCGCCGGCATCGCGAACTCAAGCGTCGTGTAGGCCGTATGCGGTGGAGCATGCACGAGAGCTTCGAAGATCTTGTCCTCGCCCACGCCATTGATGAAGACGCCGCTTTTCGGCCCGAATCCGAAGTTCGTGCCCGTAATCGCCACGTTGGTCGGAATCACGATGGGAAACTTTTCGCCATTGGCAACATCGTAGTCGCCGCTCGCCAGATTGATCGTGACGCCGCTTGGAGAGAGCGACTTCGCCGAGGTGAGCACTGCGACGGCCTTGGTCAGCGTTTTGTACGGCTTGGTAAGGCTGCCGTTCCCGCTCGTGTCGCTTCCGGTGGAGGGGTTTACATATATGGAAACGAGCGGCGCAACCGTCGGCGTAACGGGCCCTGGCTGGCCCCAGCGCGTGCATGCCGTACCGCTAACGACTCCTGCCACGGCTAACGCGGCGACCACCGCGAAAAATAGGCGCGTGAACCAGCGGCTCTGCATCGCGTTGTCCCTTTGCCGCGCTGCGGCTGGGAACCTCGGGGAGTCGCACTTCGCGTTCCGGAAGAGATGAAACGATGGTTAGGAAACCTGTCCGCTCCATTATCGGCGCGATCGACGCCGCCGCGGCGCGCTGGACCGATCCCGATTTTGCACCACGAGCGCGAGCCCGCGATGCCGTCGGCGCGCGAACCGGATACTCGGCCCCGATGGTGGAGTACGCGTTCGACCGCCTCTTCGGCGCACTGCGGCGCGACTCAATAGAAGCTGTGATTGCCGACGAGCTCGGCTGCATTGACGTCCTGGACGATTTCGCGGAGCGCGCCGGACGTCCGCCGGCGCATGCGCTTCCGCTTGGCCGGGTCTGCGTCATTTCGAGCCGCACGACGATCGGAGTCGCTCTGCTGCCCGCGATCTTTGCACTCTGCTCGAAGTGCAACGTGCTCGTCAAGGATCGCGAAGATCATCTCATTGCCGCATTCTTCGAAACGCTCGGGGGCGAGCTCGAAGCGCTTCGCGATGCTGCGACGGCACAACGGTGGAGCGGCGACGAGGACACAATCGATCTGAACGGCTTCGACGTCGTCGTTGCGTTTGGGAACGATGCTATTCTCGCGGATCTCGCGTCAAAGCTTCGTCTTCCGGCGCGCTTCATCCCATTTGGCTCGAAAGCGAGCGCCGGCTATGTAGCGCGCGAAGCATTGAGCGACGCATCCGCGGCGCAAGCTATCGCATGCGGCGTAGCGCGCGACATCGTCCTTTACGAGAGCGAAGGATGTCTCTCGCTTCACGCGCTCTTCGTCGAAACCGGCGGCGCGATCGCGGTCGAGCGATTCGCCGCAATGGTCGCCGACGCATTGGGCACCGCCGCGGTTGAGTTCCCACCGGTGGCACTCAACGCCCAAACCGCGGCACGTTTTGCGGTCGCGCGCGACCTCGCGACGTTTCGCGCTGGAGCCCGCGGCGTCTATTCGGATCGACTCCCCGGCTGCGTTGCGATCCTTGATCCGCCGTTCGAAGAGCCGCCGCTCTTCCTTCCTCGCACGATTGGCATTCGAAGCGTCGACAACGCATCGCAAGCCGCTGAATATCTCGAACGTCACGGCATCGCCCTCGAGGCACTCGCGGTCGCCGGCCGACGCTGGGATCTGCTCGAGCTTGCGGCGCGCACGAAGGCAGCCCGGATCGCGCCTTTCGGGACGCTCCAGGCCCCGCCGATTGGCGTCTTTCATGGAGGCAGGCCGCGCATCGCCGAATTCGTACGCTGGCTAGGGGACGAAACGTGAGGATACCGGGTCCGCGCAGCGCCGCGCTCGCACGCGATCTTCGTACCTTCGAACAGCGCAACGTCACGTTCTTGGCCGACGATTTTCCGATCTTTTGGGACTCGGCGCGCGACACGACGGTGACCGATGTCGACGCAAACCGCTACATCGATTGCACCGCGGCCTTTGGCGTGGCCAACGCCGGTCATTGCAACCCGCGAGTTATCAGCTCGATCGTGAGGCAATCGAAGCGCCTCATGCACGGCATGGGCGACGTTCATCCCACGTCAATCCGAGTGCGGCTCTTTGAGCGCCTGGCGAAGATCGTTCCGCAGGGTTTGAACAAGATGTTCTTGGCGACTACTGGTTCCGAGGCGATCGAGGCGGCGCTCAAAAGCGCGATGCTCTCAACCGGAAAGTCGCGCTTTGCGGCGTATCGCGGCGCATTTCACGGCCTTTCCTTCGGCGCGCTCTCCGTCGGCGGCATCGAACGCTTCCGAGCGCCGTTCACCGCGGCTCTTGGCGCAGAGCCCTTGCTGCTCGAATACCCGCGCAGCGGTGCGTTACCCAACGCGGCAGAAGCCGTCTCGCTCGCGCGCGAGGCGCTGCGCGCCCGTAACGACATCGCCGCGCTCCTGATCGAGCCGATCCAAGGACGAGCCGGCTGCATCGTACCTCCAGCCGGCTACCTCGCCGGGATCCGCGCCGCCTGCGACGAGCTGCGCATCGTGATGGTCGTCGACGAGATCTTCACCGGCTTCGGGCGCACCGGGGCGTGGTTCGCCGTTGATCGCGACGGCGTCGTTCCGGACATTCTCTGTATCGGCAAGGCGATGGGTTCGGGCATTCCGATCAGTGCCGCGATCGGCCAGGCGCACGTGATGGATGCGTGGCCGCCCTCAAGCGGCGAAGCGCTCCACACGTCCACCTACCTTGGAAATCCGCTCGGCTGTGCGGCGGCGCTTGCGACGATCGACGAAATGCAGCGCCTGCAGCTTCCTGAGCGCGCCGCACGACTTGGTGCACGGCTACGCCCCCGCCTCGACGCGCTACGTTCGCACGCCGGCGTTGCCGGTGTCCGTGGTTGCGGGCTGTTTTGGGGCGTGGGATTCCACGATGCCTCCGCCGCGTTTGCCGTCGTTAAAGGCGCGCTGAAGCGAGGCGTGATCTTTTCTCAATCGGGGGCGAACGGCGACACGATCGCGATCACGCCACCACTGACCATTGACGAGAAGATGCTCGATCGCGCGATTGAAATTCTCGAACTGACCATCGAAGAAACGGTGAAGCGATGAAACGTTATCGTATTGGAATCGTCGGTGCCGGCTTCGGCGCAACGGCGCACTTGCCGGCGCTGATCAATCATCCGCGCTTCGAAGTCATTGCGATCGCTTCGCCGTCAAGCGCCGGCGAGATCGCGCGCCGCGCCAATATCCCGCACGCTTTTGGTTCGAGCGCCGAGATGCTCGCCGGGTGTGAGCTCGACGCCGTCACGGTTGCGTCGCCGCCGTTCGCGCACCGCGACGACGTTCTTGCCGCGCTCGCCGCTCGCAAGCACGTGCTTGCCGAAAAGCCGTTCGCGGTTAGCGTCGAGGATGCAGGCGCGATGTGTGAGGTGGCCAAAACGGCCGGCACGGCCTGTGGCGTCTCGCATGAATTTCGGTTTGTTCCCCAGGCGGCCGCGCTCAAAGAGCTGGTCGCCAACGATCATCTCGGTCCGCTTCGCGACATCGAAATCACCTTGTTGCGCTCGACGCTGCGGCGGCTCGAGCGAGACCGGTCGCGGGGATGGTGGTTTGAGCGAGAGCGCGGCGGGGGCCTTGCCGGGGCCGTGCTATCACACATCATCGATCAGGCGAATTGGCTCGCGGGTCGCTCCGCACTACGCACCCTTGGCCTGCTTAGGACCGCGAACCCCGACCGAATAGACGCGCGCGGTTCCTTTCGCTCGAGCGCCGACGATGGCGCGTTTGCTTTAGTCGAGTATGGCGACGGCGTAGTGGCCAGGCTCTGTGCGGATGGAACGACCGCCGTCGAATCGTATACGTGCGCCGTCCACGGTGAAAAGCGGACCGCGGTGGCGAGTGGACCGACAATAACCGATCTTACGCTCTACGCCACCGATCGTGGCGAAACCGATGAGCTCGAGTGCAAGCCTTCGCCGTATCGCGAGTTCGCATCGATCAACGACAACGTCCCCCTCCTCATGGAGCTTTACGACGAGTTTCTCAAAAAGATCGAGGGCAAGCCCAACGCCCTTCCCAGCTTCGAGGAAGCGTTACGAACGCAAGAAAGCCTGGCCGCGATCGGCTACGAGCTTTGATTCTCTTTCGCGCCTTTGAGGTGTTGCCAAAGGATACTCAAGGCGATCGTCGTCGCTCGCAGCGCGATCGCTTCGCGCTCTCCGGTTAGTTGAAACCGTCGCGCGAATGCAACTCCTTGGGCGTCATCGAGCGCGATCCACACCAGACCTACCGGCTTGGAGGGCGTGCCTCCGCTGGGTCCGGCGATGCCCGTGGTCGAGAGCGCGATGTCCGCGCGAAGAAGTTCCCGGGCTCCGCGCGCCATCTCGCGTGCGACTTCCTCACTGACCGCACCAACCCGATCGATTAATTCAGCGCGTACGCCAAGCGGTTCGATCTTAACCGAGTTGCGGTACGCAACGAGTGATCCGCTGAAGGTTTCCGACGATCCGGGCACGCTGGTCAGTGCGGCTGCGAGTCTGCCTCCCGTGAACGACTCGGCGATGCCGAGCATGCGGCCGTGCGACCGAAGCAACGCATGAATCGCGCTCGCGGGCGTGTCGGAGTCCCGGCCAAAGACGTACCCTTCCAACCGGTGCTCGATCTCCGCTCGCAGCGGCGCGAGCGCAGCCTCCGCTGCGGCGGCCGAGGCTGACTTCACGGTCAGCTTAACGTCGGCCCGAAAATCGTGCGCGAGCACGGCAATCTTCGGATTCTCACAGGTTCGAAAGAGATCGGCGATACGATGGTCGATCTCCGACTCGCCGATGCCGATCGTGTGGAGGACGCACGTGTAAATCGCTTCGCCCATTCCCAACCGCTCCCGCAGGAACGGGACGACCTGGCCGTCGAGCATGGGCTTCATCTCGCGCGGGACGCCCGGCATACATGCTACGAACTTTCCGCGGCGAGTAAAGGCGATAAATCCAGGCGCCGTTCCGTTCGGATTGTCAAGCGGACGGCTGCCCCGCGGAAGCTCGGCTTGTTTGCGATTGTTCGGCCGCATTGGGCGACCCAGTGAGGCAAAGAGTGCTTCCATCTGCTGCAGCGCTGGGCGATAGAGCTCCGTCTCCACATCGAGCGCCTGGCAGACTGCCTCCTTTGTGAGATCGTCGACCGTCGGGCCAAGGCCGCCCGTCGTGATCAAACCATCGGCCCGTTCGAGTGCCTGCGCAATCGCCGCTGCGATCCGCTCGCGGTTATCGCCGACTGCTTGCGTCGCGCGAACGTCGATGCCGTTTTCCGCCAGGCGCTGCGCAATGAATGGCGTGTTGGTGTCGACGAGCTGGCCGAGCAGCAGCTCCGTGCCAACTGCAACGAGCTCAACGCTCGGCATCGATATCGTCAAACCATCGCGGATACGAAAAACGCACGTCGGCTTGAAAGCCTCGAGCGGCGTCGATCATGGCTTCGCGCCGAACGCTCGAACTCTCGGGCGCCGGATGACTCGCGCGTATCCGTTCCCTCCCCACCGCCAAGCGTTCGATGAAGCGCGCGAATCGTTCGTCCATGGCTTTTTGCAGCCCGTTCTTCAAGGCTTTGGCCACCCGCGGCGCGAGCCCCGCGGTCGAGATCGCGACGCGCACCGGGCCGGCTTTGGCCAGCGCCGCCATTGCAACGAAGCCGTACCGCGGCTGATCGATGCAGCAGAGCAGGAAGCGATGACGGTCCGCAAGCGCGCGCAGGCGTGCGGAGAGCACGGCATTCTGCGGAGTCGAGATCACGAAGAACGCGTCAATCACGTCCTCGTCACGCAACGCATCCACGTCGTGCACGCGTTGGACGTCGGCTCCGGCTTCGCGCAGCGCCGTTGCCTTTTCAATCGCCTCCCGGTCGTCGGCCGCGCCGATGACGACGCAGCGACGACCTTCGAGATTGAGGCCAACCGGAAAAAACGGCCGGCGCATCCTTCGACTCCCCTCGGGATGAGACATTAGTAGTCGACGGGGCGGAGATAGAATTCGTTGATAGCCGTGCTCGTGAGCATTGCGGTCGTCGGAAGGTGGCGCTTCCAGTGCGTTGCGTCGACGCGGCGACGCACGAGAGTAACTTCATCATGGGAGAAGCCGCGTTCGACGAGCTGGGCATCGGAGTACCCGAGCAAGAGCTGCGCGAGAATGGCATCGGCGCGCGCATACGTGATTCCAAGGTCCGCTTCGTCCGTTTGATCCGCTTGAAGATCCGCGGTGGGGGCCTTGTCGATCAAACGCTGCGGAACGCCGAGATATCGAGCGAGCTCCCAGACCTGGCTTTTAAAGAGGTCTCCAATGGGATTCACCGGCGGAGTATCATCGGCGTGCCATGTAAAATACCCAAGAAGACGTTCGGTCTTGTTTCCGGTCCCGATCGGCAGTGCATCGAGCTTCGCCGATTGATCGAAGAGCACCACCATGCGCGTGCGTGCCATGACGTTTCCTCGCCGTCGCGCATCGGCTTCCGGTTCCCACTGCAGGTACCCGTCGACGGCCGCGCTGATATCGATCGTCCTGCAAGGAAGATTCAATGCGTCCACGACAAGCTGCGCATCGCTCAGGCTCGATGCTTGCGACGTCTTGTACGGCATGCGAATCGCGTGGACATTTTCGGCCCCAAGCGCGCGCGCGCAGAGAAACGCGGTGACGGCGGAATCGACGCCTCCCGACAGGCCGATCACGGCTCGGGAGATGCCGCGGCGACCGACGAGTTCGTCTCGCAGAAATGCCACAAGCCACTGGGTGGTAATGGCGGGGTCGAGGGCGGGCGGCTCCGGCCGCAACTCGCGGCTCTCAAAGATCGGCAGCGTCATATCGTCGTCCCGGCAAAGGAAGATCGTCGTCGAGCAGCAGATCGGGGAGCACCGTCTCCAAATCTCCGAGAAGCGGTAGGCTCGCGCGAGCGAGGTCTATATCGCGCAAATCGAGGTCGGCGCGGACGATGCACGCTTGCGTCGGGGGCGCTTGCACGAGGATGCGCCCACGCGGGTCGACCACGCACGAGGAGCCGGTCATGCCTTTGCCGCCCTCGAATCCGGTTAACCCGGCATAGATGACGTAAACACCGTGCTCGAGCGCGGTGAGACGCAGCCTAGCACGCCACTGGGCGACGCTCTCGAGCTCGCCATCGCCTTCGACCCCGCGCCCCGGCGAAGCGCTGGGAATGACGAGGACGCGAGCACCCTTGACGGCCGCAATCGTGCCAGCAATACTATGACACGCGTCTTCGCAGATCAAAAGCGCCATCGCACCGAATCGCGTCTCGAAGACGCCTAATTGGTGACCGCGCGACAGAAAGCGTTCCTCGTCAAAGACTCCATAGGTCGGCAAGAACAGCTTACGATGGAGGTGCACGATCCTCTCGTTATCGGGTTCGATCTGCACGTAGATCGCGCTGTTGTAATACGTTCCCCCGTCGTTCTCAAAGAATCCGGCGACAAGATCGACTCGTTGCCCGCATGCCTGCCGCCACATGCGCGCAAGATCGCTTGCAAAGCTCGATGCGCAGAGCGCCAGATCGTAAACGGCGCCTTCGAGAAAGTATCCGGTCAAAGCGGCTTCCGGAAGGACGACCAAATCCGGCGCGTCGCCTGCGAGTTGAGCGAACGCTTCTCCCGCTGCGGCGAGGTTGCGCTGGTATTGCCCCTTCGCCGGCTTGGTCTGCAGCAAGGCAACGCGTAGATGCGCTGGAACTTCACTCACCGGCAATGCTCGTCGCCATCTCCACCTGCTCGTCACCCGGAATCTTCCGGCCAAGCTGTGCCGCGCAGGATTCGGCCGGGTAGGTCCAGATCTCTGCGAGCGTCGGGTGAAGGTGCGGAATACGCATGAACTGATCGACCGTCGACGAAAAGCTCATGGCGACGATCACTTCGTGGATGAGCTCTGAGGCCTGCGCGCCGAGGACCGAAGCACCGAGAATGCGCCCGTTCTTGGGGTCGGCCATCATCTTTACGAAACCCTTGGTCTTACCCAAGCACTGCGCTTTGCCGTGCTCGGCGAAGTCGTAACGACCGCAGACGTACGCGGTTCCTTTGCGCCGCAGTTCCTTCTCGCTCATCCCGACTTCTGCGAACTGGGGATCGGTGAAGACGGTGTGCGCGCCAGTTAAATGGTAATCGGCCGCCTCATCGGCGTGAAGGCACGCGTTGCGTGCCGCGACCTCACCTTGATAGATCGCAACGTGCACGAGCATATACTCTCCGGTCACGTCGCCTACGGCATAGACGTTTGGATTGCTCGTGCACAGCCGCTGGTCAACGGTAATGCCGCCCCCTGGACCGTACGCGACACCCGCCTTTTCAAGATCGAGGCCCGCAATATTCGGCGTGCGGCCAAGCGCATAGAAGATCTCGTCGCCGACCGCCTCCCGCTCCGTACCGCCTTGAAGATAACGCACGACCTTTTTTGCGTCTCGGCGCTCGGCGCGTAAAAGTGACGCGTGAGGGACAACCTCAATGCCTTCTTCGCGAAAATACTGCGTGAGCGCGCCACCGATGTCCTCGTCGCTCTGCGTCAATAAGTGACCGCTGCGAATTAGAATCGTGGCGCGCGCGCCCATGCGTGCGAGGAACTGGCCGAGTTCGCAGGCGGTGTAACCACCGCCGAGCACGACGACCGACTCTGGGATGGTTTCCAACTCCAGCACCGCGTCGCTGTCGAGATAGCCCGTTTCCGCCAGACCGGGTACCGCGCTCGAGGTCACCACGCTTCCCGTTGCGATGACGAACTTCGATGCATCCAGCAGCAGGTTATCGCCGACCTCGAGGCGCGTAGGCGAGAGAAAACGTGCGGCGCCTAGATAGAGCGGGAATTCGTGAATTCCCTCGATTCGATAGTCCGCGAATCCACGTACGAGCTGCCGCTTTCGAGCAGCGACGTACGGCATTTCGACGGCAAGCGCTTGCGCCTCAATTCCCAACGCCCGCGCCTCCCGCGCATCTTGGAGCGCGTCGCTTGACGCCAAAAACGCCTTACTCGGCATGCAGCCGCGCAGAATGCAGAGACCGCC
>DATDIA010000130.1:0-19658 GCA_036521295.1 Candidatus Cybelea sp.
GGCAGTTTCGGGCAAGGCGATGCCTTTACGAAAGCCGACGTCAAGGATTTTGGTTATGGCGACGGGCGCGCCGACCTGGCTGGAATCGATGCAGCGCTCAAAGCGGCTCCGATTGACGCAAACCGTCTGGGGCTGATGGGCTGGAGCTATGGAGGCTACATCGCAATGTGGGCAGAGACCCAGACGACCCGCTTTAAAGCGATCGTCGCCGGCGCAGGCGTTGTCAACTGGCAATCGTATTACGGGCTGAACAAAATCGACCAATGGCTGATTCCGTTCTTCGGCGCTTCGGTCTATCAGGATCCGGAGGTCTATGCACGGAGCTCTCCGATCACGTTCATCACGCGCTCGAAGACGCCGGTACTCATCTTGCAAGGGGAGCGAGATGAAGAAGTTCCCGCGCCGCAAGCATTCGAGTTCTGGCACGCCATGCGAACGCTGGGCGTCCCAACCAAACTCGTCGTCTATGCGGACGAAGGCCACGCACCGCAGAAGATTGCCAACCAGATCGATATCCTCGACCAGCTCGTGCGGTGGTTCAATCGCTATCTGTAGGCTCAGGGCGTCGGTGAGGTCCGGGCCACTTTATGCCGGGCACGCCGCAAGGCTCCCGCGCGGGTGCGTCGAGCGACATGCGGACCGTCGCGCGGCGCGAAATTTCGCCAAATATAGTACAAACGAACCAAGGGGGACCGAGTGGGGCTCTGAAATTTTCATAAGGCTCCTTGAGAGCCTGCTGAGGGTAGGGGCTGTCTTGGTTCTGAGCAGGGCGGCCCCTATTTTAATTAGTTGAGGTTGCCAGGTGCGGATGCGGCGCTTCGAAGCGCGTTTCATTTGGCGTCCGCTCTGAACGCCGATTCACACGACAAATAAATTCGACATGTACCGAAGCGCCTGGCAAACCGTCGGCACTGAGGGCTCGCCTAAAGGGCGACGGAGCAATCTACAATGATGCATGCCGCGCTACTGTTGCTCATCGAAGCTTTGGCGTGGCCGCTGGAGTCTTAGCGGCATGCGCTCCGCCACAGCATTGCTTTTCACATGGTGGGCCGTCCTGGGATCGAACCAGGGACCTCATGCTTATCAAGCATGCGCTCTAACCAGCTGAGCTAACGGCCCGACGCGAACTCAACTATAGTACGCGACTCGGGCGCTTCCTCTTAAATTAGGGAGATCCACTTCTTGGTAATCTCGTCCTCGTTCTTGAGGTGCGCCATCAGCAAAGCCTCGAGTACTTCGTGTTCGCGCAGAATCTCCGCACGTTCGGCGGCTTCGTAGTCAAAGGCTTGATGCTGGGCGGCAAGCTTCGCCTGCTGCTCGGGGCGTACGTCCGAGTCGGAGGCCGAAGCGGCGCTGCTCCGGGGCGCGACGGCGCCGCGCACCGCGCTCGTGCGCTCGCTGCGAAGAGGAGGCAAAGGTCCAGTCATCATTCGGTGATCGACTGGATGAACTTTTTCGTGATCGTATCGTCCATCTTGCGCTGGGCCATGTCGACGTTACGCAACGTATCGACTTCGCGCATATTTTCGCTTCGCTCATCCATCATTTGGTCGAAAGCTTCCGATTGCATTTGGAGCTGCTCTTGATTTTGAATCTCCGATGCGTACATGCCGAGCTGGAAGGTTTCGTCCTGTGTGTTGAGCGCGTTCATTGCGGCGTTTTCGGCGTTCCCGGCGGCGCCGCTGCCAAGCGCGCCGCCGAGCGCGTTGCCGAGGAGCCCGGAGCCGAGCCCTTCGAGAACCGGAAGCAAGAATGCCATGTCATCGCTCCTTCGTGAGTTAGTTCGCGTCGTCGCTAAACTGCGTGTAGTCTGTCGCTTGCGGGACGTAACCTTGACTTTGCGGCAGCCCGGGCAGCGCCGGTGGGTTGAGGGGAAGACTTTGCGCTTGGGCAGAGAGCGAACCGAGGGAAGAGATCAGACTGCCTAACTCGGCGATCGCCGAGCTTTCTGCCGACTCGCTGGATTCGCCGGGCAACGTTCCGCGGAGCGGTGCAGAAATCGAGCCGCTACAGCCCCCGCGGGGTATGCCGCCGGCGATTGTGTTGCCCAAAGGCGCCGAGATCGTCCCTTCGATGGGAGGCAAGGATGACATATCGATACTCCTTTTTCTTACGAGTTGTTGTCGCCGTTGTCGTCACTCAGTAGCGCGATGTAGTCCGTTGCTTGCCGATGATAGGTGCGACCCTCGCGCGATGGGCCGCCGGGAACGCGCGGAGGAGGCGGCATTGTCGGAAGCCGTTGCGCGACCGTGTGGAGCGCACCGACCGATGCGACCGTGGCGCTCGATTCGGCGATGGCAAAGGATTTCGGCGAGTCACCGGTCAGCCGTTGATAGTGGCGCATCACCGAGTCGGCATAGGCGAGGTCGCGGCCGTCCGGCCAGAGCGTTTTGGTTCCCGCCGCCGTTGGAGAGCCGCTGTTGTAAGCGGAGAGGGCCTCGCGAACGTTACCGCTGTGGCGCTTGAGCAAGCCTGAAACCATGCCCGCGGCATAATCCGAGTTTTGGGCTGGGTCCATCGCCGCGGCCGTCGCAGCGAAGGGATGCGAGCGGTCGTCGATTTGAAAGAGGCCATGGCCATGGCCGCCGTCACCAACGACGTTTCGGCCCGCGTTGGTGTCGGGGCCACCCGTCTCTTGGGCGGCAATGGCGGCCAAGAGATCGGGATCCAGATGGTACCGGCGGGCGGCCGCGGCAATTTCTGGGGCAAAGGTGACCCCGTCGGCGGCCAGCTTCGAAACGATGGGATCGATGCTCATGGCAGCCTTCTATCCCTCGCCGTAAGCGTTTGACAAGGCGAGAGGCAGGGTTCTAGAATGGCACAAGTCCGTGGCGGCCCCGCCTGGTTGGCGGGGCCTCATGCTGCGGCGGCATTCGTTCTATGGATCGTTCACATAAGGTCGACATCAGCGGGCTCCTTGCCGGTAGTCGCCAGCGCATGGTGATCGCTGACGAGGTGCCGATCGAGCCCTTCGAGGGAGTGGTCTTTCCCGAGCCGGTTCGCGTGCAGCTCGAGCTCAGGCAGGCCGATCGGATGCTGGCCGTTGCAGGGAGCGTTGATGCCCGGGTTCATGGCCAATGCGACGCCTGTTTGGAAGATGTCGACTTGCGCATCCACGTGGACGTCGACGAGCGGGTCGATCCTGCGAGCGGCCGCGACGTGGACCCATTCGGCGAGAGCAACGTCCTGACAGGCGAACGCCTCGACGTGGCCGATTTAGCGCAGCAGAGCGTACTCAGTTCTCTGCCGATGGGCCTGCGCTGCCGCTCCGATTGTCGCGGGCTTTGCGCCGTTTGCGGGGCGAACCGAAATGCGGGCGAATGCTCGTGCCAGCCGACGTAATATTTTTGAAACGGAGAGTAATGTGGCGAATCTAAAATGGAAGACGCCCCGCAGCAAAACGCGTAGCCGCCGCGCGGCCAACTGGAAGCTCGGCGACGTCACGACGGTACTCTGCTCCCAATGCCATCAGCCCAAGAAGCCGCACTTCGCATGCCCGAACTGCGGCACGTACAAAGGCCGGCAAATTCTCAAGACGCAAGAAGAGCCGGCCGGTTAGCGTAGGTGTCCTCCCCTGGCGTGAGGATCGTGGGCGTCGGCCATTACGCACCGTCGCGAATCGTCACCAATCACGACCTCGAGTCGTGGCTGGACACCTCGGACGACTGGATAACGACGCGCACGGGAATGAAGCGCCGTCACTGGGCTTCTGAAGAGGAAGCGACCAGCGACTTAGCGTCGGCGGCGGCGAGCGCCGCGCTCGTACACGCCGAAATGCGCGCGCAGGACATCGATTGCTTCATCGTCGCAACCGTCACCCCAGATTACTATTTCCCAGCAACGGCCTGTCTCGTGGCCTCTAAACTCGGGGTGACCGGGAAGGCTGCATTCGACATCGCAATCGCCTGCAGCGGGTTCATCTACGGCCTGACCATTGCGGCGGGCCTGATCCGCTCTGGTGTCTACAACCGAATAATGCTCATTGGCGCGGAAACGCTATCGAAAATTCTCGATAAGCACGACCGATCGACTGCGATACTTTTCGGTGACGGCGCGGGCGCCGTGATTCTCGAGCGCTGCGCGCAAGACAGCTTTCTCGCATCGGACCTGAGTGCCGACGGAAGCCGCCCCGAACTGCTTTACGCCCAGGGCAGCGGGGCGCGTCAGCCGCTCGATCATGCCGCACTCGATGCCAAAGTGCATCTTATTCACATGCAAGGGCGCGAAACGTTCAAGCTGGCGGTGCAAAAGATGGTCGATGCGACCGACTCGGTGCTAAAAAAGGCGAATCTCACCAAAGCCGACGTGACCTTTTTGGTTCCACATCAGGCGAACCGGCGCATCATCGACGCGACGGCGCGTTACCTGGATCTTCCCGACGAAAAAGTCGTGGTTAACATCGCGGAATATGGCAACACGTCGGCTGCGTCGATTCCGATGGCGCTTTCTGAGACCGTGCGCGCGGGCCTGGTAAAGCCGCAAGATTTGCTCGTTTTCGTGGCATTCGGCGGTGGCCTCTCGTGGGGAGCGGTCGCATGGCGCTGGGCGGCATAGTGCGAATTGCCGTCGTCTTCCCTGGTCAGGGCTCACAGTCCATCGCAATGGGGTGCGACGTCGCCCAGCGATCGCCGGCCGCCGCTGCGCTCTTCGAACGGGCCGCCGCACTGCTCGGTTACGATCTGCTCGCATTACAGCGCGAGGGGCCTGAAGAAAAGCTGCGTGAAACGGAGTTCAGCCAGCCCGCGATCTTCACGACTAATCTTGCGCTCTACGCTGCGGTCGGCGGTGCCGTCGAGCCAATCGCAACCGCAGGCCACTCCTTCGCCGAACTCTGTAGCCTCGTCATCGCCGGGTCGCTTCCATTCGAGGACGCGCTGCGCATCGTCAGCGAGCGCGGAAAGGCAATGCAGTCGGCGGCCCAACGCACTCGCGGCGGAATGTCTGCAGTTTTGGGTCTTACTCCGGCGGAAGTACGCGAGGTTATTGCTCGCGAGCACGGTTCGGTCGCTCTGGCAAACTTCAACTCGCCGACGCAAATCGTCATAAGTGGCCATCTCGAAGCCGTCCAAGCTGCGGGTCAAGCGATGCTGGATGCGGGTGCCAAGCGAGTGATTCCGTTGAACGTGTCCGGCGCTTGGCATAGCCGGCTCATGGAACCGGCCGTCGAACGTCTGCGCGTTGCGGTAGAGGCGGGTCGTTTTGCGGTGCCGGCGTTCGACGTCATCTCCAACGTCGACGGCCGGCCGTATCGCAACGTCGACGTGATCAAAGCCAACCTCATTCGGTCCGTGGTCGACGAAGTGCGCTGGCACGACACCGCAGAGCGAATCCTGGCATACTCACCGGAAATAGTCGTCGAGTTCGGTGCCAGCGGCGTACTGAGCTCATTGATGAAGCGAATGGAATCGGCTCCGCTCACGATCGTGGTAAGCGATTTTGCCGGCGTCGGCCGGTTGCGCCAGGCGATCGAAAGAACGGCAAAAGCGAGCGTATGAATTTCGCGGGGAAGACGGCGCTGATTACCGGTGGAAGCCGTGGAATCGGACGGGCCGTCGCGATCGAGTTTGCCCGGCTCGGTGCCGACGTTGCACTGATCGGGCGCGACACGAACGCGTTGAAAGAAAGCGCGAAAGCGTGCGCGAACGCGCGCCCTGGTGCGGTTGCGGAGCTTTTTGAAGGCGATGTGGCGGATCGAGCGGCGATCGAGCGGATCGTCGCCGACGTCGTGACTCGCTTTGGGCACATCGATTGTGCGGTCGCCGGCGCCGGGCAGACCGTCGACGCGCTCCTTCTCAGGCTGAAATCCGAGACACTCGACCATATGCTCGACGTCAATCTCAAGTCGGCATTTTATCTGTGCGCGGCGGTTGCGAAGCCGATGATGAAGCAGCGCGCGGGATCGATCGTACTTGTGACCAGCATCGTCGGCATGATGGGCAACGCGGGCCAGGCTGCGTATGCAGCCTCGAAAGCCGGCCTCATCGGCCTCTGCAAATCGCTGGCAAAGGAGTTGGGTTCGAGGAATATAAGAGTCAACGCCGTCGCGCCGGGTCTTGTCGAAACCGCCATGACTGAGAAGCTGCCCGACGCCGCAAAGGAATTTTTAATCAAGCAAGCCGCTCTCGGCCGAGCCGGGAAGCCGGAAGACGTCAGCGGAGTCGTAGCGTTCCTCTGCTCCGACGCCGCCGGATACGTCACCGGACAAACGCTCGTAGTCGATGGCGGCATTCTGATGTGACTAACCCCTCGACAGGCTCAGGACTAAAGGCTTTGAAAAGGAGATGTGATGACCGCCACCTTCGATAAAGTAAAGAAGATCATCGTCGAGCAGCTCGGCGTCGACGACTCGGAAGTGACGCCCGAAGCGTCGATAACCGATGATCTCGGTGCCGATTCACTCGACCAGGTCGAGTTGGTGATGGCGTTCGAGACTGAATTCAACATCGACATTCCCGACGAGGAAGCGGAGAAGATCAAGACGGTCGGCGACGCGGTCAAGCGCATCGACGAGACGACGGCCGGCTCGTCGACCTCGTAGCGACGCATTGTTCGATCAACTCCAAGAACGCCTCGGCGCGATCTTCGAGCGGCTGAGCGGCCGAGGCCGAGTCAGTGAGACGGAAGTCAACGAAGCGCTCCGCGAGATTCGGGTTGCGTTGCTCGAGGCTGACGTCTCGCTCGGTGCAGCAAAGTCATTTGTCGCACGCATCAAGGAACGCGCCGTCGGCGCGAACGTGCTCGAATCGCTTACGCCGGCCCAAACCATCCTCAAGATCGTTCACGACGAGCTGGTCGAGTTGCTTGGGCCGCCTACGGGTTCGGGACGAGCTCGTCTGCAATTTTCCGACGCGCCGCCTTCGGTCATCATGCTCGTGGGATTGCAAGGCTCGGGCAAGACGACCCAGGCCGCCAAGCTGGCGCTGCGCCTAAAAGAACAAGGCCGGCGTTCGCTTTTAATCGCAGCCGACGTCTATCGCCCCGCGGCCATCGAGCAGCTACAGACCCTCGGCAGGCAGATTGGTCTGCCGGTTTACGCCGGCTCAACGAACGAGCCCGTGCGTATCACGCGTGAAGGCGTCGCGGAGGCGAAGCGGCTCGGTCTTTCGACGGTAATCGTCGACACGGCGGGACGGTTGCAGATCGATGAAGAGTTAATGCGAGAGCTTGCCG
The DNA here is from genome assembly GCA_036521295.1 of Candidatus Cybelea sp. GTDB lineage: Bacteria > Vulcanimicrobiota > Vulcanimicrobiia > Vulcanimicrobiales > Vulcanimicrobiaceae > Cybelea. The sequence goes on from DATDIA010000130.1 coordinate 7,171, forward strand.
ATATCAAAGCGGTCGTAGATCCTCCAGAAATTCTTCTCGTAGCGGATGCGATGACGGGCCAAGAGGCGACCAACGTCGCCAAAGGTTTTCACGATCGCCTCGGCATCACCGGCATCATTTTGACGAAGTTGGACGGCGACACACGTGGTGGGGCGGCGCTCTCGATTCATAGCGTCACCGGGGCGCCGATCAAATTCGTCGGGCTCGGTGAGAAGCTCTCTGCCCTCGAACCGTTCTATCCGGAACGGCTCGCATCGCGGATACTGGGCATGGGCGACGCGCTGACGCTCATCGAGAAAACGCGGAGCCTTTATTCCGAAGAGCAGGCAAAGAAGCTCGAGGATAAACTCCTCAAACAAACCTTCAGCCTCGAGGATTTTCTCGAGCAGATGCGGCAGATACGTAAGATCGGCTCCTTCGGTGATCTCTTGAAGATGGTACCGGGCCTATCGAAAGCGCTGCCCAAGAATTTCGAGATTCCCGAGCAAGAGTTTGTGAAGATCGAAGCGATCATTAGCTCGATGACGCGTGGCGAGCGCCGTAACCCTGAAGTTCTTAACGGATCGCGCCGCAAGCGAATAGCTCGCGGATCCGGCACCCAAGTCTCCGATGTAAACCGGCTCGTGAAGCAGTTCGATCAAGCGCGCCAAATGACCAGACAGTTAAGCCGAACCAGGCGGGGAAGATGACGAAAGCATGGTAAAAATTCGGTTGCGCCGCATCGGCGCAAAGAAGCAGCCCACGTATCGTTTCGTAGTTGCCGACGCGCGCGCGCCGCGAGACGGCCGCTTTATTGAAATTTTGGGCCACTACAATCCGCGCACGCAACCGCGAACCGTCGTGGTCGACGAGGCGAAGGCGCGTGAGTGGCTGGCCAAGGGTGCTCAGCCTTCGGATACCGTTCGACGACTCTTTGCGGAAAAGGGGCTCATGGAACGAGGCCCCATTCCGACAGTGAAACGCCGTCCCCGCAATGCGCAAGACAGTGCGACATGAGCGCCTTTGACGATGAATTCGGTCTCTTCAGCGAGACGGTCGTCGAGGAACCCGAGCGTCAAGCAGCGCCTCGTAAAGAGCCCGGGCCTCACCAAGAACCCGCGACTCACAACGAGGCGGCGCCGCCGCAGCGCCGGCCGCCACCGCGCCGAGAACGAAAGCCGGACGCTTCGCCTGGCGATCCTTGGGCAGGGCATCGCCGTGCGACCGAACTTTTGGGCTTTCTCGCGCGCAAGCTCGTGCAGAAGCCCGAGACCGTGAGCGTGGAGCTCTTTATCGACGAAGAAGCACAGCCGGTGATCGAACTGATCGTCGATCCCGAGGATTTGGGAAAGGTGATCGGACGCAACGGGCGCGTAGCGCAAGCACTGCGAACAGTCGTGCGCGCAACCGCGGAAGGTCGCGTTGCCGTGGACATCCTCGATAGCGAAGAGGCAGCGCAAGGACTCGAGGACGACACCGGCGACGGATGACCCCTCCCTTCGACTCCGCTCAGGGCAAACTGTCGGAGGGCGAACTCGCGGTCGGACGGATTGCTGGACCGTTCGGCGTTCGCGGCGAGCTAAAGTGCGACCCAACCAGCGTGGGTCGCACCGTCGTTTCACCTGGTTCGGAGTTGCGCTGCGTGCATGGCGACGCTTCTTGGCCCATTCGAGTTGAGGCGGTTCGCCCGCATAAAGGCCGTCTGCTGATTCGCATCGAGGGCGTCGAAGACTCCGACGCTGCGGCTTCGTACTCGGGAGCGGTGCTTTACGCGCCGCGCGCGACGATCCAGTTAGGAGAAGGCGAATACTTCGACGACGACCTCGTCGGCTGCGCGGTGCAGGGGACAGACGGGACGCCGTATGGGATGGTCGAGCGTGTGGAACACTATCCGTCGAGCGATATGCTGGTCGTCGACGGAGTCATGGTGCCGATGGTAGGTGCGATCGTCGCGCAGATCGATCTGAGGCGTCGCCGAATTGTCGTCGATCCGCCTGCCGGGCTTTTCTAACTATTATCGGGATGGGCGTTTACGTATGCCGTGACCGCGGCATCTACGGCACTCTTGATCGAAGTGCCTTTGCCGACTTCGCGTCCCAGGATTGCGCCGAAGCACGTATAGATGCTGAGCGCAAACGTGACCTGCGCTTTGCCGTGATGGGGGCTGGACTCTTGAAGCGTACCGGTCGCGATGGTGTTATCACGATCCGGGCCGCATATAGTCTCGGTCGATTGTGCGACTTCCGATGTGATTGCGGTAAGGCGCGTATTAAACCGGCCGTTGAGCGCAAAGTACAATTCATGGAGAGCATTGCTGAGATCGGGCGTAGCCACCGAGCCGGCGGCCGTAACCGGCGCGACGATCACGCCGCGCGACGGTTTGACTACGGGCGACGGTGACGCCGTACGCGAGCCCTTATGTTTGAAGACCGAGTTAACCATCGCGCCGAGCCCCTGGATCGGAACCTGCGCACCATTCGTGGAGCTAGGAGCGGGCGTGTTGGGCTGCGTTTGGACGCTTTGCGTTCCGCGTCCGAGGAATGCCAGAATCTGCGCTCGCGCGAGCAACGACTGTGAAGCTACGTCGGCCACGCTCGATACCTGAGCGGTCTGCGAAAAGAGAATGACCCCACTCGCGACGCTTACCACTTGCTCGACGACGGCGGCGCTGTCTCCGACCGGCGTCACGTATCCACTGATATAAAAGTCGGCATGAGCGGCGCGCGCGTTTTCAAGGAAATCCGCCCGCTTGACGCCTTGCGGAACCGGCGGGACGGTAATGCCGCCGGCGGCGACCATCTCCTGGGCGAGAATCTGCCCGATTGCCATACCGATCTTTGGATCGGCGCCGGTTTGAACGTCGAAAGGATAGACGACAACGACCGGCATTTGCCCGATGGCGGCAGGCGTGACGACTGGAGCCGGCGTTGGCGGCTGTGCGGCGGCAGCGGCGGCAAATGCAAGCGACGCGCAAAGCACGAGCAACCCAAGAATGCGGCGCAGCGTGTGTATCTTAACCATCGGCCGCCGCTTCTTCGTGAAGTACGTCGGAATGTCCGGTTGGCCAAGCGATGCTGTATTCGGCTCCAAACAAAAAAATCGATCCGATGCAGTAGAACCAAAGAAGGAGAACGAGCGGGGCCGAGAGTGCGCCATAAATATGCGTCACGTCCACGTGGGTCAAATAGGCCGCGAACGCGTACTGCACTGGCGGCCATGCGATTGCCACCACTGCCGCACCCCGCAGGGCAAATTGCCACGAAACGTCCTTGTTTGGAAGCCAGCGGTACAGCACGACCGCGACGATGAATACGAGCGCAATCGAAAGCAAGTAGCCCATGATATGTGTAATGCTCCGTGGATCGCGTATTCCGGCGACGTGAAAGGTGATTGCGAGGACGATTGGAAGCGCGATGGCTACCAAGAGGAGGACGCTCGTTACCGGGAGCATGACAAGCGAAAGCGCTAGGTTGTGCACGAGCGGGCGCCCTTTTGGAACATTTAGCGCACGATCGAGCGCGTACGCCAGACCCATAAAGAGATTCTTTCCCGACCATACGAGGAAGAGCAGGGCGATGATGCTCGAGATGCCGCGCCCATAAATGTACGTCGTCAGGTTGTTTACGATGTAGTCATGGAGCGTCGGTGCGAGCGTGTCGAAGAACGCCATGGTGCGATGCTGCGACTCGGGAAACACGAACGTGATCGCGCTCAGCGTGAGGACGCTGAGAGGAAAGAGCGCAAAGATGGCATTGAATGCAACCGACTGCGCGAGGAACGCGCATCCGTCGCTACCGAACCGAACGACGGCTTCACGGAACGTGGAGATGAGTCGCTCCATTCCAAGCGGTATATCGTAAGAAGTGCCGCTATTCCCACCCGGAGCTCCGGTCACCGTGGTGATCGATGGGCGTCCTCTCGCGGCCTACGTGCGCGCGTACGTGGCCGGGGGCCGTGTCTTTGCGCCCGTCGCTCCACTGTTGACGCGGCTTGCAGATCAGTTTTGGTTTGACGGCGAGACGCTCGTCGTGCAACGCAGGGAACGGCGCGTACGCATTCGGCTTATGCCGCAGTTGGGCGGGCAGCTCACCGGTGCGTTCGTGCCGGCCGGGCCGGTTTTGCGCGCCCTCGGCGCGTGGGTGTGCTACGAGCCGGCCCATCATCGCCTCGACGTTTCGCTCTCTGCGCGTAACGTCGTCACGTCTCCGACACCCTTTAATCCTACTGCTCCATCGGCGTCACCGAACGCCGTCTTTACGCCCACCCCGGCAGCGACGCCGCGCCCGCTTTGGACCGGCTCACCAATGCCGCGACGCACGGCACTGCCGTTATCGCAACCGCCTCTTCTCCCGGGAATTAAGCGCCGGGAACGAGGACTATCTTTCCAGGCTCACCGCGGTCGACACGCTCGTAGGCTTCGCGCGCGCGCGAAAGTGGGAAGTGTGCGACAATCGGTGAGGGCTTGACCGAATTCGCTTCAAAGAACGGCCCAAATTTCTCATAGAGCCGGACGACTTCGTCGAGCCTCAGCGCCGCCGTGTCGAGCCCAAAAAAGCGCAACCGCCGCCGGTAAAAGGCGAAAAGGTCGAGCTGAACGTGGCTGCCCGAACGAGCCGTGAAGATCACCATCCGGCCATCATTCGCCAACGATTCAAAGAGCGCGGGAAAGACCGCCCCACCGACCGCGTTCAAGGCGACATCGACGCCGCGACCGGCGGTGACCTCGCGCACCGCCGCCGGTACGTCATCGCGGTCCGAGCGCAGCAGCGCGGTCAGCTCGAGCCCTTGGAGCGGCGCAATGTCATCGCTCTCCAGCACGAGCCCGATTACACGGCCGCCCAGCGCCAGCGCTAATGTCACCACGGCCGATCCGACAGCTCCGGCGGCGCCCGCCACGATAACCGACTCTCCTTTTTTGAAACCTGCGAGCTCGACGAGCGCGCTCCACGCGGTGACGAACGGAACGCCGGCAACGGCGGCATCTTCGGCCGAAAGCTGAACGGGACGCCGAATCACGGCACTTACGGGAAGAATCATGCGCTCGGCGTGCGTTCCATCTCGCGTCATGCCTAACTCGCCGCCGCCCGAACCCCACACGGGCATACCGATTAAAACCTGCGGCCCTTCGATTATTCTCCCGGCGAAATCGCGTCCTAAGATGCGTGGAAGGGTTACGCTTGGAAATCTTCCAAGCGCGACACCGACGTCGCTCGGATTAACGGCGGCAGCCTCGATTTCGATACGCACCGAGTTTTTCGGCAACGGCGCATCGGGAAGGTCGCGTAGCGAGAGATTCTCGACCGGTCCGAACCGATCGATCTGTAATGCTTTCACTTTGGTACTCCGCTGGGAATACGAGCGCTCACAACCGGAACCAGCCATAACGCATAGCCCAATGGATTGCGCACGTTGGCGATCATCTCATCGAAGTACGCTCGAGCAGCGTCTTCCCTTATCGACGTCGTCTCTCCGATCAGCGAGACATATCCATCGCGCCAAGCCTCGAGGATTGCCGCAAACGTTTCCCTTGGAACGCGCAGAGTGTCGACCACGACGTAATCCACCGCAATCTCATCGAGGCCGAGCGCTGCCAAGATGCCGTACGCGTTACGGCCGATGAAGAGATCGGTTCCAGTGGCGCGCCCCGCGGTCGGCGGTACTTCGTGCCAAAAGTCACGCGCATCGAGCGCACCACGCTGAAAGTGCAACATCCCGTAATCCTCAGCGATGAGATGCAGTCGGCCACCGGGTCGAGTGACTCGCGCCAGCTCCGCAATGACGCGATCTGCATACGGAATCGAGTGCAGGACGTGACGGCAGACCGTGAGGTCGAACGTCGCATCGGGAAAGTCCATTGAGAAGACGCTTTGATGCGCGAATTGCAATCGAGGGGCGAGTGCTGCATGCCGCTTGCGCGCGAGTTCCAAATGATAGTCGAGGATGTCGATTCCAAGAACCCGTGCTCGCGGGTACAGCTCGGCCAAGCGCGAAGCGATCTCGCCCGTGCCGCAGCCGGCGTCCAAGATATACGCGTCTTCCGGCAGCGCGTGGCGCCGTATCAGCGCGACTTCTTGAGGCCAGATCGCGCGCGCCTGAGCCTCCAGGTTACGCACCATCGATTCGTCGGCCATCTGCCGCGCCTGAGGATTGAGGTCCACGCGGGATTTGCTAGCGCTGCGCGACGGCGGCAAGATCGAGATTGCCGAGGCCGCGGTCGGAAACGTTGCGCAACAGCGCTTCCATCGCATCGATCACCGGCAGACGTTCGTGATGCGCCGCCGCCTTCATAAGCACGGCGTCCTTATGCGCCATGCTGAGCGTCCAGAACGGTTCGTACTCGCCGGCGACCATCCGCTTTCCACGTCCTCTGATCTGTCCGCACGGATCGTAAAAATCGAAGAGCGTGTAAGCGTGCTCGCGTGTGAGTCCCTGCACTTCGGCAATTCGAATGATGTCATTAATGCCGCCGACGACGGCCAGTATCATCGCGTTACCCATGAGCTTGAAGATGGCTGCGTCTTGGGGCCGGTCGCCCACGTAGCGCAAATCGCTGCACATGGCTTCCAGATGCTCGCGAACGTCTTCGAAAAGCGTCGCATCGCCGGACGTCGTCATGGCTCCCTGCGACTCGAGCGCCATCGGCGGTCCCATGAAGACGGGTGCGTGAAGAAACGCATATCCGCCCTCAACGAGCCGGACCGCCCGCTCGGCGACGCGTTGCGGCGATACCGTGGTATGGTCGAGAATGGGACTCTCTTTTGCAATTCCCGCACCGGCCGCGTCGAGCACGGCGTCGACGCTCGCGTCGTCGCTCAAGCACAGATGAACTCGATCGGCACCCCGCGCCGTCTCCACCGGATCGGTGAAGGCGCGCGCGCCGTACTGTTCGAGCGCCTGCGCCTTCTGGGGCGTTCGATTCCAAACCCGGACGGCGATTCCGCGTCGCAGCATCGCGCGAACCATCGCCGAACCCAGCATGCCCGCGCCGTAGAACGCAACGGTCAAGGCGTTCGCTTCCGCACGAGCAGATTGAGTGCCGCAACGATGACTGCGGCTGCGAGCGCGTAGCAGATTTGGATCGGGTCGGTAAGGAAATTAAGGCCAAGGACGTTATCGAGCGAATAGAGGCCGTTGCCGCCGAAGGCGATCGCGATCGCGGCCGCAATGTTCGTGGCGGGCAGCTCCCAGCCGCCGTTTTGCGTGAAGAAACCTTTGTCGATATGCACGGAACCGATAGCGACGAGCATCACGATGACGATGAGGACCGGCCCCAGCGCGCCGCCCAAACCAAGCACCGTCAACAACCCGCCGATGGTCTCGCCCAAAGCCGCCATCAATGCGAACATCCTGCCCGGACGAAAACCGATGCCTTCGAAAAAGCCGCCGGTTCCGGCGATGCCATGCCCACCGAACCAGCCAAAGAGCTTCTGGGCGCCGTGGGCCATCAAACCCAGCCCCAAGATTAGCCGAACGACGAGAAAAGCAACGCTCACCGCAACACTCATGTCGATCACCTCTCTCTCACGGTATTACCCTTACCCGCCGTCCAGGATATCGACCTCCTGAAGCTGTACCAACGCGCCATGCAATTAGACGGGCGAACGTTCTTAGTAAGCGGCGGCAGCTCCGGTCTCGGCGCGGCGTGCGTCACGGAGTTCGCGCGAAACGGCGCCAACATCGTGATCTGCGACGTCAGCGAGCGTGGATCCGAACTGGCGCGAGAGCTGGGCAAAGCCGTCGTGTTCGCGCGCACCGACGTCACGGACGGCGCACAGGTTCAACACGCAATCGACACGGGTGTTGAGAAGTTCGGAGCATTGCATGGAGCGATCAACTGTGCCGGAATCGCGACGGCGGAGCGCGTCATCGGTCGCGAAGGGCCGCAACCGCTCGAACACTTTACCAAGGTCATCTCGGTGAACCTGATCGGGACGTTCAACGTCATCCGTCTGGCCGCCGCGAAGATGATCCAACGTCCCGTCGAGCCCGGTGAAGATCGCGGCGTCATTGTCTGCACGGCTTCGGTCGCTGCCTATGATGGCCAAATCGGGCAAGCCGCATATTCCGCTTCAAAAGGCGGGATCGTTGGATTAACGCTTCCGGTTGCCCGCGAGTTTGCGCAACACCAGATTCGTGTCGCGAGCATCGCTCCGGGCATATTCGACACGCCGATGCTCGCGGGATTACCCGACGCCGCGCGCGAGTCCCTCGGCAAGCAAGTGCCTTTTCCGTCGCGCCTCGGGAGACCGAATGAGTATGCGCTGCTCGCTCGACACATCGTCGAAAATCAAATGCTCAACGGCGAAGTGATTCGTCTCGACGGTGCGATCCGAATGGCGCCGCGCTAAAGGCAATCTGGGGGAGTGCAGCCAAAAAACTAAAGCGTGAAGCCCGCGCTTATTGCTGCGCTTGTCTTGCTCGGCATCTGCATAGCAACCGCACCGTCGCACGGCGCCATTCGTCCGGCAGCGACGGCGACGCCGATTGCATTGCCGTCCCCGGACCGGCTCCTCTATGAAATACGGCGGCAGTTTCGTTCGCACCGGCCGCCGCCACCGTACATCACGTACACATTAATTCGTAAGCAGACGCTCGATGACGGCTATCCCGATTTGCTCAACAGCTACACCTATCACATCTGGTGTCGCACCTACGATCGCGCGGCGCTCGGGCGTCGCGTCTATCGCGGTTCGTCGCGCGGTACGCTCGAGTTTCTTCGCCCCTCTTTCAACGAACCGTGGGATCCGGGGCCTCCTACGGCCGATCTTTTCGAGCCGGCGCCCGTCCACCCGCATACCAATCCGCGAGAGTTCGTGCCGACACCCGAGCCGACTGGAAGTCTCCCCCCGGTGATTGCGAGCGTTACCGTGCTCGGCGAATTCGATTACCGCGTCACGCGCATCGCCGACGAAGGCAACGTTACCCACGTAAGTCTTCAGCCGCGGCGCGATCCCGATCGTAACCGTTTGCGCGAGCTCTTCGTCGACCGAAAGACGCTGGAACTCCAAGAAGTCGTTGCAACCGACAAGCTCTACGAGGAGGATAGCGGCAGGCACGTCTATCCCATGCTGTTCACCGTCACGCTGAGCTGGATGAATAACATGCCCATCGTCACGCACATACACGGAACGCCGACCTATCAGACCGATGCCGAGTATCTGGGCCGCGACGCGACCGTAGATTACGATTTCAACGACATCACGTTTCCGGCGTCATTGCCGGACTGGTATTTTGATCCGCGTTCCTATGCGGATCACGGTACCGACGCCCCGCTCTAGGCGGAGAGGCTACTATCCCTTCAGAGCCGCGTTGGCTTTGACCAGCGTGGGATATTCTTGGCGAAGCTTGCGCAGCTTCGGGAGATCGTTGATGACGATGTAGGGATCTTGCGGGTTGTGCACGGCGAAATCCTGATGGTAGGCCTCGGCCGGATAGAAGCCGCGCAGCGGCGCGACAATCGTCACGATCTTCGATGAATAGATACGGTCGCTGCTCAGGTGCGCGATATACGCAAGGGCTTCTGAACGCTGCTGCGCCGACGTGTAGAAAACTTCCGAGCGGTATTGTGAGCCCTCGTCGGGACCTTGGCGATCGAGCTGCGTCGGATCGTGTGCGACGAGAAAATAGACGTCGAGCAGCTTCTTAAACGAGATCCGTGCGGGATCGTAAGTAATTTCGACCGATTCGGCGTGTCCGGTAGTGCCGGTGCTCACGGTTTCGTATGTAGCGGTATCGGCATTGCCACCAGCATAGCCCGCCACGACGGTATCGACGCCTTTGAGCGATTCGAAGACTAGCTGCATTCCCCAGAAGCATCCGCCGGCGAGCACGACGCGCTGCGCGGGCACGCCCGCGGACGCGGGCGCGGCTCCAGCGACGCAGAGGCTGAGGAAGAGAACGATTGCGCTAAAAAGCTTCATGCTCCTTATAACGTCCGGCCGCGACGATTGGATGAGGGCGCTCGCCTCAGCGGAGATGGTCGTCGAGCCAGTCGAGCCATAGTCGGGTAAGCTCGGCGGTCTGCCGAGGATTGGCGGGCCCGTGAGTCGTCGCTGGAAAGACCGCGAATCGTACGGGCACGTGATTATCGCGCAGCGCATGATAGAGCGCGTACGATTGCGTGATTGGTACCACCGGGTCGAGCGTCGTACCCCAAATGAGGGTCGGCGTCGTGACCTGCCCATAGTACGTGATCGGAGAGTTGTCGCGGTAGATGCGCTGACCGTCGTCCGTATACGGCGAAGTTCCAAGCGGATAGCGGTCCTGCACGTTCGACGTCGAGAGGTTGTATTCGTCGAACTCGCTGTTTACTGCGGCGCCGGAGACCGCAGCGCGCCAGCGGTGATCGTGGCCGATAAGCCACGAAGTCAACTCGCCCCCGTACGACCAGCCGGAGACGGCAAGGTGCGCATCGTCAATGCCGCCGAGCCCCTCGAGAGCATTGAGACCCGCGAGAATATCGGCGCTTGGTCCGACGACGGTGTTGTGGACGATCGCCGTCATGTACGCGTTGCCCAGGTTATCGCTGCCGCGATAATTCGGCTGGAAGACGACGTAGCCCCGCGAGGCGATCATCTGTGCGAGCGGCCATGACTCCCACACGAAGTCGCGACTGCTCGAGAGTCCCGGGCCGCCGTGAATCAGTAACACCGCGGGGTACTTGACGCCGTCGCGGGAAGCGGGTGGGTGCGTTACGACGCCGTCTTCTGCAAAGCCGTCGGGACCCGACCAGTTGAGCTCGGTCATCGCACCGATCGTAACGCGCGAAAGAAACGCGTTGAAGTGCGTCAGCTGCCGCGGAGTGCCGGATCCCGCTGGCAGATAATACAGCTCGCGGGCGCTCCTGGCGCTCGTCGCGATGAAGGCAATCGAACCGTCGCGCGCGGCGTCGGCTGCAATTCCCGCATCGAACGTGCTGCTGGAGTAGGGGTCGCAAACGACGTGAAGATCGCCCAGCGGTATGGGAACGAGATTTCCGGCAAGGTCGACTTTCCACACGCGATTTTGTGTGCGATCGCTCGCACAGACCAGGAGATGTCGACTGTCGGGAAACCAGATCGATCCGGCAACGTTGCGATCCAAGTCGGAAGCGAGCCGGTAATCGCGAGCACCGCCTACGATTCGTAGCGTATTCTCGGCGTTGAAGTCGCCGTTGAGCGGATACCAATACGTCAAGCGTGAGCCGTCGGGTGAGTAGGCCGGGCTAAGCTCGAGCTCCGCGTGACCGGTGAGTTTGCGTGTCGCTCGCGTGACAGTGTCGATCTGCCATAGCGTCGAGTACTCGTCATCGCCGCTGAACGTGTTCTCGACGCGCGTGTACGTAATGTGACGTCCATCACGCGTCCAGGCTATTTGTGGTGAGAAAATTCCCCCAGGATCGGTCGGCGCGATGGTCCACGAGCCGCTCGTGAGCCTGCGGGCTGGGCCGCCTCCCGCTGAAACGATCCAAAGATGGTCGGGCGGCGTCAGCGCCGTTGCCGTGTAGTCGTTGTCGCCGGCAAAGAAGAACGGGGCCGGCTCCTGCCTGTCGGCGGCGACGTACGCAATCTCCCGGGCGCTTGGACTCCACGCCGCGTCGATGACGTCGCCCAAGGCATGTGTGAGCTGCACGGTTTCCCCGCTCGGGCCGCGCACGAAGAGTTGCGCAATACCGTTTTCTGACGGACGCGCGAGATAGGCCAGGCGCTGGTCGCGTGGGGACCAGCGCGGAACCGCTACATCAGTCGCGCGCGTCACCGTTTGCATTCGGCCCGATTGCGCATCGACGAAGACCAACCTATTGAGGGATGCAGCGTGGGCGAGATCCTGGGTGATCGCAACGACGGCAATGCGGCTGCCGTTGGGCGAAATCGCCGGCTCTTCGAGATCGACGATTCGCCCCATGTCACCGACCTGTAAGACTGCGGCTAAGATGAGGTTGAACATTCGGCCCGGCTTCGGGCCGCAATGCGCAGCTCATCTCGTGCCGCTTAAGTCACGTGATGGTCGTCGTTCGGTTGCCGCGCATGCCGAAGAGCCCAAGAAGGCCGAGCAAACCGACCAGACCCCACCAACCGGTGCCGCTTGCCGGAGCCGTCGTTTCGGGATAGGTGCTCACTCCGGGCGCGGCCGTTGCGGTCGCCATCGGGTTCATTGTCGCCGTTGCCATCGGCGCCGTCGTGGCGTTCTGGTCGGTGGCTTGTGCCAAGGCTACCTGCGGCAAGATGCCCAGGCCGAGCGCAAGCACCGATGAGAGTAACAATGAGTGTTTCATGCCGCTCTTTTTGCCCGTCATGGCAGGCGGCTAATCCGCATTCGGGGCGTCTCAGCCCTGTCCAACGGCCCGGGTGTGGCGTCCGCGTCGGTGGAATAGAAAGCGCGATGCTCGACGAATTCCACCCGCTCGTGCGCGAATGGTTCTCCTCGAAATTTGGCGCGATGACGGAACCCCAAGCTCTGGGCTGGCCGGCCATTCGCGCCGGCAACGACGTATTGATCTCCGCCCCGACTGGGTCCGGGAAGACCCTCGC
>DATDIA010000131.1:0-6139 GCA_036521295.1 Candidatus Cybelea sp.
GGCGCGTCGAACGATCGTGACGTCGGGGGTATCGGCTTCTACTGATTTTAAGCCGTACAGCCGGTGGCCACCGGGAAGCAGGTCGCGTAGATCGTAGGCGATTTCGAGGTGCGAGATCCGGGCGATCGGCTCGTTGCGAAACGAGGTCACTCGCACGTTGTCAAAGACCGCGCGGTCGCCGCCGATCTGCGCGCGCCCAAAGGAAAGGTTCACGTGCGCAAACGTCTGCGCAGCGGCGACGATCGCCACACGGATCAACGACTGCCATTGCCACCAACCGACCAGAACGAGGCAGCAGAACGCAAGCGCGGCTGCGAGCCGCCAGCGACGCTTGTGAGTGCCTTTCATTCCGCACCTTTTCCCAAGCGGCGGCCCGCTTATTGCGCCCAGAGCATACCTGAACCGTTGCTGAGCATTTAACGCCGAGCGATTGCCGAAGGCTTTTGTGTAAGGGACAGCAGGCGCGCGCTCGCAGTATCCGGTATTGCTGCTCCGTGCGCTCGGAGGTCTTCGGTCCCGGCCATTTTACCGGCGACACGCTGTCGTGGCACGCCGCCGGCGCGATTCTTTCCGAAGTACGACACCGGACCGCTCGGGCCGTCGGGCCGCACTCGCACGGGGCCGCCTATTGTAGCCTGCTCCTTGAAGGGTCGTATGCGGAGCGGGGCGCGGACTTTAACCTGCGTTACGAACCCTATACGCTCGTTTTCCATTCCGCGAATACCGTGCACGAGGATGAAATGGGCGCTCGCACGCGCTTTTTCGCGGTGGAACTGCTCGAGCGATGGCATCGAGTCATCGAAGATCTCGGCGGCGCGCGTGCGCACGTGTTCGAGTTGGAAGGCGGCGACGCCGCTTGGCTAGTGCTTCGATTGTATCGCGAGTTTCTGCAGCGTGATGCAGGAAGTGAATCGAGCGTGGAGGCGTTGGTCTATGAACTGTGCGGTACGATCGCGAAATTTTCCGAAGAAGAGACGGAAGAGCCGGGGTGGCTAGCGCTCGTCGACGCAACGATCCGCGAACGTTTCGACTCGCCGCTCCACCTCGAAGCGATCGCCGCGACGGCGGGCGTGCACCCCGCGCACGTGTGCCGATCGTACCGGCGCTTTCGCAGGCGGACGATCTCAGATGCACTGCTGCGCTTGCGCATTGCGCAGGTGTGCGGCCTGCTCGTCGAGTCCAAGCAGTCGCTGACGGCGATCGCGCTCGACTGCGGATTCACGGATCAGAGCCACATCACGCGCATCTTTAAGCGCCTGACGGGACGCAGCCCCGGAGCACACCGGCGCGAAGAGCGCGCTCATATGATTGAATCTAGCTGCGGGGAGTAAAGCGCAACAGTTGGAACCCACCAGCCTCAATCGACATCGCGAGGGCGCCCCACGTTTCGCGGACGATCGGCTCCTCCCACCGTTTGCGCTCGCTGTTGTATGCTTCCAATGCGTAATGCTTCGATGCGTCTAGGATCCGCTCGATGTTTAGCGATGCCGCCACAGTTTCGGTCGACGTATTGCCGACGAGCACCACGGTTTCGTTTTCCCCTGCCAGCGCGATAATCCGTGCACGAGCCGAGAAGCGGCGCACGTCGTCCGTGACGTCTCGCTCGAGAACGATGACGTCGAATTCGCTTTCCACCTGCGCGGTCGAGTAGAGGCAGAGCCGTCCGTCGTCCCGGCGGACGGCAAAGTAGGAGATGAAGGATCCGTGATACGGTAAGCGCCGCAGTCCGACCCAGCTCCAATGCGACGGAATGATCGGGTTGATCCGCGGCCGTCCAGGCAGCACCATCAAGCCGCACACGCCTTCGACGGCCGCCCACAAAAAACGGGGTGGCTCCCAAGGCGAGAGCCGCATCCCCTTGTTCGTCAAGCTTTCGCCGTCGAACCACTCGCTGAACTGCCCGGGAACGGTGTTGTTCTTCCTTGGCTCAACCGCATAGTGTTCGAAGGACGACCGCAAGGCTCGAACCATGAACTCCGGATGATACTGCGCAGCCGCAAAAGCGTACCACCACGTTAAGCCGGGCCAGACGCCCCCCATGAGGCCCCAGTAATTCGAGGGATCGTAGAGCGGGTCGTAGCGCGATATCGTTCGCAAGCCGGCTGAGGTCCAGAAGTCCGGAGCGTTGAGCCGGCTGATGATGCGAAAGCCGGTCTTCTCATCGCAGGCTCGAAACATGACCGGGAAAATCTCGTCGCCCGTGACGTCAGTGTGCACGTTTCCATCGACGTCGATGTTCAAATAGTACAGCCCATTTTCGGGGTTGATGAGATGCTCGTCCATCGCGCCCTGAAGTTTCCGCGAGGCTTCGGAGAAGCGTTTCGCGTCGTCACCAGGGTGACCGAGGTTCTCGGCGAGATGCGACGCGGCCCGAAGGGCAGCGACGCACTCGGCATTGATTTCCGTCACCGCGCCATTGATGCTATAGCGCTCGATGATGTTGCGCCAGCTCGCCGACGCCCATACGTTGCCCCGGGGATCGCGCGCCGAGCAAAAGACGAGACCACGATCGTCGATTTGAGAGATGATATAGTCCGCGGCGGCGGAGACGCGCGAATAGACGCCGCGTAACCATTCGAAGTCTCCGGCCGACCGAAAGTGGTGATTGACGGCGAGGATATACAACGGAGTGTCGTCGTTGATGTTGAGGCCGTCGTCGGCGATTTCACCGGTAATAGCGTCGTAGTACTCGGGTAGTTTCCCATTCGCATACTGACGCGTCCCGACGCTCTCGAGAAGCCGATGCGAGAACTCAGGCATGAAGTGATCGGTACCATAGACGAACCAGGCGCTGTCGCGGACGACCACGTTGGCGGTGTTGCCGGGATCGTTGGTGAATGCGGTTCCCTGCGGATATGCCGCCATGACGCGGTGGGCGTTGACTTTGCTCCAGAGCGCGCCCTCATTGATCAATGGGTCGGGAGTAATAACTTCGCTGTGACCGATGACATCTTCCAGATGTGCGATCGTTCGTTGCAGGGCGCTCTCGTGGTCCGACGCGGCCGCGTATGCTTCGACCGCAGCGGGTTCGCCCTCCGCGAAGCCTCCGGCGATGAAGCAGAGTATGTGGCGCGCGCCGGGCGCAAGCGTTACGTCGAGCTGCAGCTGCCCGATCACGTCACCGGGGCCACAGGTGCTATTTTTCAGCGGATGCACGTGAGTCTGATCGTAGATCCGGCCGAAATCGAAGCCGACCTCGAAGCGCGGCGACCCGCCGGAAGTGCCGAAAATCCGAACGGCACGAGGCTGCGATTCGTTAAACGCGACGATGGCATGCAGCCTTTTCTCAAAGCGTGCGCGGATGTCGGGTTCCATGCTCCCTCGCAACCGCGCGGAGCCGAGCACGCGAATCTCACGCGGTATCTCCGTCGTGTTGAGCAGTTTCGTTACGACGTACACGAGAGGCACGTCTTCGTGCCCGGCTTCGACGCCGGTCAGAGGAACGAAGGTCGTCTCCTCGATCTTCACTGCGCCCCCCAGCACGAAGGAGAGTCGCTGATAGGCAGGATGGATTTCGAAGAGGCTGCTGCCGGCTTCCGGTCGCAGAGCGATAAAACTGCGTGCCGATGGATCGACGTGCGTAGCCACGCTGAGCGGCAACCCGAAAGCAGCATAGTCGAGCGAGATGGCGCCGATGAGACTCTGGCCAAGCGCGTTCAAAAACACCCGCTCCACCGCTCCCGTGCTTTTGGTATTGACCCAAATCGCGCTGTTCCCGAAACTCGCTCCCATGCCGAGTTCGGCGTCGGTCAAGCTGAAGCTGGGCAGTCTGCCATGCCCGGTCACGGTCGATCGGCGCGAGATCACCCGAATCCGGGCCTTTGCACCGCGGTTACTGCAATCACGCTCGGGTTTTGCTCGACAAATTGAAGGGACTCCTGGGTGGGCGAGCGATGAAACGGCGGGCTTCGGCGCGTTACGTGGCGACGGCGGATGCATTGGCGAATCGAGGTTCGCAATCGGCGATGAAGTATTCAAAAGATACGGGCTCGGCTGAGTAGCAGACAACCTTTCAGCGAGAGCGGACCTTTTTTCGCGTTACCCCCATCCAAAGCCGACTCGTGCACGTTCGCTATGCTATAAGGGGGGGCGTGACTGCGGTGATGACTCGTTTACCGGGGTTGGTCGCGTGGAGCGCAGTCTTGTCGCTTCTCACCGTCGGCAGCGTCTCCGCTCATCCGCTTGGGAATTTCACGATAAACCACTTGGCGGTGCTAGGACCGCAAGCGGGGCGCCTTCGCGTCCACTACGTTCTCGATATCGCGGAGATTCCCACGTTCCAGATCATGCATGCAGCCGGTGGATGGACTCCCGCGCGTATTCATAGTTGGGAGAACGAAGAGGCCTCGCGCGTCTCCGATGGCTTGTCCATTACCGCCAACGGCGCGAGGGTTCCGCTGCATCTCGAACGCACGACGACCGGCACGCGCCCAGGAGCGGGAGGATTGCCGACGCTGTACTGGACCGGCGACTACAGTGCTCCGCTCCCTTCAAAGGCGAAGGTATCGGTCCGTGATTTCGTCTATTCGGATCGGCGCATCGGCTGGAAAGACATCGTTCTGCCCGGCGTGTCCGATCCGACTGACGAGCTGCGCTCGTATCCAAGCGCGCTCATCGGTTCTCCTCGCCACAACGACGCCGCTACATTCGAGCTTTTGGGTTCGCGGGTGGCACACGAGCGCATCAGCAGTGACGACGCCGTCTCCTGGGGCATCTCGTCGATCGTGCGATCGTCGGCCTTGTCCGATCTGTTTTCAAGCAGCACACAGACCCCGCTCTTGATTCTCTTCACGATTCTCGCAGCTTTCGGCCTCGGCGCGCTGCACGGGCTCGAACCCGGCCATGGCAAAGCCTTGCTTGCCTTCACTCTTGTAGGTGCCCGGGCGACTTTCAAACAAGCGGCAATTTTGGCGGGCGCATTGACATTTGCGCACACAATCGCCGTTCTTTTGCTCGGCGTCCTGTTGTTCTTTGCCGCCGGGTTCGCTACGGAAAGCCTTTTTACGTGGATCACGTTGGTTTCCGGCGGAGCCGTCGTTGTAATCGGCGCTCGCACCCTATCCGCAGCGGTCGGCCGCGTGATTCATGAAAGAGAGCACGCGCTCGCCCACGCTCGCGGGCACGCCCACGATCATCACGACCACCACCACGGTCATTCACACGCGATTGCGGGCTCCGCGCCGCTCCATTTCCCAAGCGCCGTGGTTGCGGCCATGAGCGGCGGCATCGCACCCTGTCCTGCAGCAATCGTCGTGTTGCTGACCGCATTGCACCTGCATCGCGTCGGTTATGGCCTGCTGCTCATCGTGGTCTTCAGTCTCGGCTTGGCTGCGATTCTCACCGGACTTGGGCTCGCAGTCGTGCACGGCGCCGCATGGCTGCAACGACAGTCGGGCTTCACGCGCGTCGCGCGCGTCGCGCCTTTCGTCACATCGAGCATCATTTCCATCATTGGAGCTTCGATGCTCGCCCAAGGCCTCATCGATCAAGGCATTCGCGTACCTGGCCTCGCGGTGGTCGCGCTAACGCTCATCTGTATCTTAACGATCGCCTTCATTCCGTTGTTTTCAACCCGGACGACACACCACACCCTGGCCATAAAGGAGCCCATATGAAACTGCTTCGACCCATCGCCACGATGGCGGCGGTTTTTTTGCTCGCCTTCTCGATTTCGCTCTACACCGTCAGAGCGGCGCGGGGATCCGATCATCAAGACTCGCCCACCGTCGTAGCCAACCCGCTCGCGGATATTACCGATGTCTTCGCCTTCCCTAACCCGCACAACGCCTCGAGAGTCGCGCTCGTGATGGACATACGCCCGCTCATTCCCGCCGGCATGTTCAGCGGCATCGCACTCGACCCTCATGTGCTCTATCAGTTCAAGATTGCCAACAAGGGCGTTCCAACCAACTCGTTTACGGAGAACACGGTTCTTCAGTTCACGGCAGACTCAGCCGGAACTGGGCAGAACATAACGCTCTACGGCCCCGCCAAGCCCAACGAAGTTGGAGTGGTTAATACCACGGTCGGCAAGACGGGCACATTTCCGTTCGGAAAGGTCTCGACCCTGAACAAAGACATCCGGGTGTTCGTGGGGCCGCGGCGCGATCCGTTCTTCTTCGATCTCGCGCAGTTCTTC
>DATDIA010000132.1:0-3825 GCA_036521295.1 Candidatus Cybelea sp.
GTCGATGCGGGTCGAGCGCCACCACGGAATAACCTGGAAGATCCCGTTTCCGTCCTGCGAGATTTGGGTCCAGTTGAGGTTTGAAAAGCGGTCGTACTCGAGTTGCGTGTCGAGCGTGCCGGGTGCGCTCACGACCGGATCGAGCGGATTATTCGGATCGGTATTGATCGGGATTTGAAACTGCGAAAACTGATTCGAATAGTCGAAAGCCAGCGTTTCGCGCGGCGTGAGCTGCGTGATGGCGCGGAAGAATTGATCGCTGCTCGAGCTATCATTGTTGATAGGCAGGTACGTCGGCGCGTCCAGCCCGCGGTTGGTGGTGTTGATGTTCGCGCTCAAGAAAAACTCGCTCAAACCCGAGCGCGACTCCAGGTCGAAGGTCCCGATCCCTTGGCCTTGATTGCCGAGACCGCCGGTGACGGTGCCGTAGGTTCCTTGCGGTATGTCGGTGGGACGGGTGCTGATGATGTTGACTACGCCACCCATGCGGTCGCCGCCGTATTCGGCGGGAATCGCGCCGGTCAGGAGCTCGATCGAATCGATCAGCTTGGGGTCGATGATCTCGGCGAAGTTTGAAGTCGTCGCCAGCGGCAGCGGCGCGCCGTCGATATTGTAGGTGACTCCGTGAAAGCCGTTGATGACCGGTTCGTTGTAGGAGAACTGCACCACGCCGGGGAGCGTTTCGAGTAGACGGTTGAGGCTGTTATTCACTGGTGAGCTCTGTATCGCCGCGCGCGTGAGCTGATTCACGGAAGGGGGATTGCTCTCCGTTCCGGCGTGTGCGGTTACGGTCGTCTGGGCGATCTCTTTGAGCTGCGTCGAGAGCGGGACGTCGATCGTCGCGACCTGACCGCTGGCTACGTTGACCAGGACCTGGACTTCATGGACTCCTTTTGCCTGGGCAATGAGGCGGTACGAGCCGAACGGCACTTGCGCGAAGACGTACTCCCCTTTGTTGTTCGCGGTCGTTTTAAAGAGCGAACCTTCGCCTTCGAGCACGACCGTCGCCCCGGCTGCCGGTTTTCCGTCGATGGTGATCGTGCCGCGAACGAGTCCGGTCGTGGCGGCGAAAGCCGGCCCAGTGAAACTCAATGCTAAGAAAAGACAGATGAGCGCCGCGATGACGCGTGGCATGGATCCTCCGATCGGAGAAGAGCGAGCGTTGAGCGCGCGCTTACGCGCGCAGTGCTAGGATCGCGATCGGAGGAGGACGGGCGAACCGGCGCCGCGACCAAAGTGGACTGCGGCGAACGGGTTGCACGCGCGCGCGCCGCTTCCAGGATGGCGCTCGCGCGGCGAAAGAGAAACGCGGCGCGGCGATGATCGCGCCGGCGATGACGTCGACGATCCCCCGCGCCAGCAGATGGATGAGCCATGCGGCTACCACCAGGACGAGAACGACCGCGGTGGGCGGCACACCGGCATGATGCGGTTCGACCGCCTCCGCCAGGTTGTACCACAGCACGGTGGCCGGCAGGATCCAGCCAACGGCGGGAAGCCGTTCGCGCAGCCGGGCCGCCAAAACACTGCCGTCGGAGGTACGCCCGGCTTCGGTCCATGCCAAGCCGCCGAAAAAGAGCGTGAGGCTCAAGGCTCCGCAGAGCGCGCTCTGCATGAGCAGGGCGTGATACCCTCCGCCCATGGCGTGTTCTCCGCCAAAGAGGGTCGCGTGGGCTGCCAGTGAGGCGAGCAAGCCCAAGGCCAGCGCGCCCGGAACCTTCCGCAGGGTCACGATGGTCCTTTCTATGGCACGGCAAGGGGAGACCTGGGGGTCGCGTCGTACGACACCTGCCCCTTGGCGTATGTCTCCCTTGAGGGATAGGAGCCGCGAAAGCAAAGCCGACGATAATGAGCACTCGAGCACTCGTAGAAAATGCCGACACCGTCAGTCTGGTCTGCGCACTCCTCGTGCGCTTTCCGGAGTTGGCTTCGATTCGCTCCGGTCCGACGGACCGCACCCTTCGGCTGACGTTCGCGGTACGCCAGCGTCTAGACCGCAGCGCGCAGAATGCGCTGGCAGAAGCGGTCGAAGAGCACGTCCGCAGCTTTCTGGCTCTCACGAGGGAAGAGCCGGCCGTGCTGCGCGTCGAGTGCGAAGGGGATCGGACGATGAGCTTTATCCACGTAACCCGTGACTTCGAGAGTTTCTCAAAGGAAGAGCTCGAGTTGCAGGTGGGATTCTTTAGCGATCGCTGCGGCGACGCGCTGGTCCGCAATCCGCATCCCGACGATCAGCTCGAGGCCGACCCTGCGGCCGAAGATGAAGCGGCGCTCTATGCCATTGAGGCGCTGCGCGATCCGGCACAATCCAAGAGTTTGGTAGGTTTTAGGGAAGAGAAACGCGTGCTCGTTTACTTCCTAAAATCCCAAAAGAAAGCGAAGGCGTCGGCTCGCCGATAGAAAGCGCGCTGAACCTCCTGATCGTCGGGGACGTGGTCGGTGCCCCCGGTCGCGAGGTGCTGAAACGCTGTGTTTCGCTGCTTCGCGAGCAGCATCACGTCAATGCCTGCATCGCAAACGGCGAAAACGCCGCGGGTGGTTTCGGCTTGACGGCCCAGACCGCGGAGGAGATGTTCGAAAGCGGCGTCGACTTGATCACCGGCGGCAACCACATTTTCGATAAGCGAGACTTTGGCGAGTACTTAGAGAGGAGCAACCGCGTGATCCGCCCCGCCAACTATCCGCCCGCGGTGCCTGGACGAGGTGCCGCAACGTTCGCGGTCAACGGCGTTACGGTCGGTGTCCTCAATCTCATGGGGCGAACGTTCATGCCGCCGGTCGACGATCCGTTTCGATGCGCCGATGCGATCGTCGCCGATTTGCGCGCCCGCACCCCCGTCATTCTCGTGGATTTGCACGCCGAAGCGACCTCCGAAAAGGTCGCGCTCGGGCGTTACCTCGACGGTCGCGTCTCGTGCGTCTTTGGTACGCACACGCACGTCCAGACGGCCGACGAACAGATCCTCCCGGGTGGCACGGCGTATATCAGTGACCTCGGGATGACGGGCCCAACCGAAGGGGTCATCGGAATGGAGTCAGGTGCCGTGCTCGACCGGTTTCTCACCGGTTTCTCGGAACGTTTCAGCGTCCAGAAGAACGGAAGCAAGCAGTTCTGCGGCGCCCTCGTCTCTGTCGACCCCAACTCGGGCAAGGCCAATGAGATTAAGCGCATCTTTTTGAAGGGTATCGCATGAGCGTCGCGGTGACTTTAAAGGTCTCGGCCAAGAGCAATCCCAATGCGGTCGCCGGGGCCCTCGCCGCCGCGCTGCGCGAGCGAGAGACCTCCGAGCTGCAGGCCGTCGGGGCCGGAGCCATCAATCAGGCGATCAAGGCG
This sequence comes from Candidatus Cybelea sp., assembly GCA_036521295.1. Classification (GTDB taxonomy): domain Bacteria; phylum Vulcanimicrobiota; class Vulcanimicrobiia; order Vulcanimicrobiales; family Vulcanimicrobiaceae; genus Cybelea. The sequence continues at coordinate 3,335 of DATDIA010000132.1, forward strand.
GTCGCCATCGCGCGAAGCTATCTCCGCGCCGCGCACCTCGACCTCGTCTGTACGCCGTCATTCGTCATCGTGGCTATCGGCGAGAGCGAGCGTACCGCGATCTCGCTCTTCGTGGAGCGCCGCAAGCTGGACGAGAAAGTTTCGCACGTTGAAAGTTGACCTTCATTCACATACGCGCATGAGCGACGGCACGCTCACGCCGCAGGAGCTATCGGACTTCATGGGCGAGCGGGGCGTCGAGGTCTTCTCGATATCCGATCACGACACGCTCGCCGCCTACGGAGCGTTCGAGCCGCCGCCGGCGACACGAGTCATCACGGGCATCGAGATAAATACGACCTGGCGCAAGAACGAAGTCCACGTACTCGGATACGGCGTTCCCCTTGGGCCATCGCCGATCAACGAGCTCCTCGAGTACAATCAGACACAACGCCGTCTGAGGGCCGTGACCATGGTGGAGCGTTTGCGCGAGGCCGGTTACGCGATTACCC
>DATDIA010000133.1:0-9393 GCA_036521295.1 Candidatus Cybelea sp.
ATGTTATCAATGATCCAGAACGCGCGGCCATGCGTGGCGGCGACGAGCTCACCTTCGCGGGTGTCGATCGCAAGGTCGCGTACTTGGACGCCTGGCAGATTGAGGGTGAGCGGCTCCCATTGCGCGCCCCCGTCGAGGCTCAGATATACGGTGCTTCGCGTACCTGCAAAGAGCAGGTTGGGCTCGCGCGGATCCTGCCGTACGACGAAGAGATACTGATCTGAAGGGAGTCCGTTCGTGAGCGTCGTCCAATGCACGCCGTAATCGGTCGTCTCGTAAAGGTACGGATGGTAGTCGTCCCACATGTATCGGGAAGCCGTGAGATACGCCGTTCCCTTCGCCGTATGCGAGGGCTCGATTGAGCTAATTTGCGCCCACTGCGGAAGTTGCGGCGGCGTCACGAGCGCCCAATGCTGGCCGTGATCGATCGTCACGTGGACGAGTCCATCGGCCGAGCCGGCCCACAACACATTTGCGTCGAGCGGAGAGACCGCCAGCGATGCGATGTCCGGGAACGTCTCCGCACCGGTTTGATCGGGATAGACGGGGCCGCCGGAGGTCCCTTCGGTGCTGGGATCGTTTCGCGTCAAGTCGGGGCTGATGATTTTCCAGATCTGCCCTTTGTCGGTGCTGGAGAAGACGACTTGGCCGGCAACTAGCAACTCGTGCGGATTGGCGGGAGAGAAGAAGATCGGATGCGTCCATCCGAAACGGAACTTCGTTTCGATCGCCGGGTTGCCGGCCATGTACCGCGGCCATGGGCTGACGTTCTTTTCATCGCCGGTAATGCGATTGAGCCGGGCCAGCGAGCTATAATAACCGCTTCCGTAAGTCACGTAGACGTCGTCGGGATCGGGCGCAACGAACGTGCTCTCGCCGAGCGCTACGGAATGCCACGCGTCGGGGCCGATGCCGGGCCCGACCTCCGCGCTTACGCCCTCGTATGCGCCTTCGTCCTGCGATGCCCCGAAGACGTGAAACGGAAACTGGTCGTCGATCGCGACGTGGTAAAATTGGCCCGTTGGCTGATTGAGGTCGCTGCTCCAAGTCTGCCCGCCGTCGATCGAGACGGATCCGCCGCCGTCGTCACCAACCAGAAGAATCTTTGGATTATGCGGGTTGATCCAAACGATGTGATTATCGCCATGGGGCGTCTGCAACTCGCTCCAAGTCTTGCCGCCGTCTTTCGTCTTGAAAACGGCGTCAACTTCGGGAGCATACGCGACCTCGGGGTTGGTCGGATCGACGAAAATCGCCGTATAGTAAAATGCACGCTGGCGTAGCTTCCACTCGGAGTTTACTCGTTTCCACGTTGCGCCGGCATCATTCGACCGGAAGACGCCGCCCTCGCGCGCTTGAACGATGGCGTAAACGACGCGCGGATTGCTCGCCGCGACCGCGACGCCGATCTTGCCGAGAATTCCGGTCGCGAATCCCCGATTCGTTGAAATCTTGTTCCAATGCGCGCCGCCGTCCGTCGTCTTGAAGAGTGCGCTTCCCGGACCGCCATTGACGAGCGTCCAAGGTCGGCGCTGCGCTTGCCACATCGCGGCATAAAGGACCTTTGGGTCGCGCGAGTCCATTGCGAGGTCGATGCCGCCGGTATCGGAGTCTATGAAAAGTATCTTTTGCCAGCTCTTGCCGCCGTCGATCGTCTTGAAGATGCCGCGCTCGGAGTTGGGCATGAAGACGTGACCCATCGAAGCCGCATAGACGACGTTCGGATCGCGCGGGTCGATCACGAGCTTCGCGACCATGTGCGTTTCGCGCAGGCCGGCGTACGACCACGTCTTCCCGCCGTTCGTCGTTTTGTAGACGCCGTCGCCGGTGTCGAAATCGCTGCGAATGTCGGCCTCACCGGTACCGGCATAGATCACCTTTGGATTCGAAGGCGCAACCGCGAGCGCGCCGATCGGATCCGCGATTCCTGGGATCTTACCGTCGGTGATGTTCGACCAGCTCAAGCCGTAATTAGCGCTCTTCCAAACGCCGCCCTCGACGCCGCCGAAATAGAAGAGATTCGGCTCGTTCGGTACGCCGGCAACCGCGACAGAGCGGCCACCGATGTACGGCCCGATGCTGCGCCATTTCAGCTTGCTGATGAGTTGCTGCGATGGTGAGGGTGCGGCGGCGGCTCCCGCTCCCAGCGTAGTGATGAACGATGCAACGATAAGCGCAGTAACGATACGGGTCATGCGGCGATAATCGCGGGCTGCGGTCGAAAATCCTGGGTATCAATTCGGCGCCAGGCCGGCCACACGCAGAAGTAAAAGAGCGCCGAAGCCTTGAAAGCTTCGCCGCCATGTCAACCGAACCGAAGTCGCCGCCTCTGACTCTCGACGGGATCGAGCACGTCCTGCTGTTGGTAAACGGTCTCGACCGGACGCTGGCATTTTACGAAGGCGTACTCGGCGCGCACGTCGAGTCGCGGCTTCCCAAATACGCGATGGTCGAGCTGCGCGTGGGTGCCTCACACCTCGACGTCGTCGATACGTCGGTGCCGGAAGGCGCCTGGGCGCTGCCGCCGGTGGCGGGAGGCCGTAACGTCGATCACATCGGATTGCGCGTCAAGGCCGATGAGACCGTACTACGCCGGCACTTGGCCGCGCACGGCGTCGAAATCGTCGAAGAACGCGCCAATGAAGCGCCGGCCGGAGTTTCGCTGTACGTTTGCGATCCGTCCGGGAACGTCGTGGAACTCATGACGTGAAGCGACCTCCCTTGGCGTGGTTGGTTTTATTCAGCGCATTTGCATGGATTGCCGACGGTGATCCAAGTGTTTTAGGTTGTTTTTCGTTGCGAGAATGACGAAAGTTATCACACCGTAATCATCTTTAGCGTTAATTCTTTGCTCTCCATCTTGACTACGGCAAGGCCCGCTTATAGCATTGACGTACTCGCGCAGCAACTTTTTGGAGAGACGAGAATATGAGCTGGACACGATTCTCGGCACTTGGGGTAATCGCGGCCCTGGTTGGATGCAGCCAAAGCTCGACGCTCGCGCCGGCGCCGCCCTCAGGGGCGACTCAAGCACAGCCTTCCGGCGGCGGTCAAAGTACCGGCGCTACTCAAGTGTCACGGACGTTTGTAGCGCCTCCCAAACGCTTTAAGAAGATTGCGCACGTCGTCATTATCATCCAAGAAAACCGGACGACGAACGACCTCTTCAATGCCTTGCCGGGCGCCGACACGGTGCGCAGCGCAAAGAACTCGCAGGGCGAGACGGTGCAACTGCAGCCGGTGCCGCTGACTGCGCCGTATGACGTCAGCCACAGTCATACCGCCTTCGAGACCGAATACGCAAACGGCCAGGGCAACGGGTTCGATAAAGTCGGTTCTCGCTGCCATTCCAATGCGAAGTGTCCGCCCCCCGACGTCCGCGCGTACGGTTACGTGCCGGAGTCCGAAGTCGAGCCATATTACGTCATGGCGAGCCGTTATACGTTTGCGAGCAGGATGTTTCAGACAAACGAGGGACCGAGCTTTCCGGCCCATCAGTACTTGGTGAGCGGCACGTCGACGATCGCGGATGGATCGCCGCTTCGCGCGGCGGAAAATCCGCACGCGCCCTCGGGCGGCAATACCGGCGGCTGCGATTCACCGCCGGGATCGCTCGTGACGCTCATCGATCAGTACGGGCAAGAGAACCAGTCGACCTATCCCTGCTTCCAGCGCAACTCGCTTATCCAGCTGATCGAAGCACAGGGGCTGAGCTGGCACTACTACCAGAATCATCTTGGGGCCGGTCTCTGGAACGGACCCGATGCAATCAAAGCGGTCTGGCAGAGCCCCGAGTTCTCAACCGACGTCGTCGCACCGCCCTCGCAGGTGCTCAACGACATCGATGCGGGAACCTTGGCTAACGTCGTTTGGGTAACGCCGACGTCGGCCGCGTCGGATCATGCCGGCGGCACCAATGGCTCCGGTCCATCCTGGGTAGCGTCTGTAGTCAATGAGATTGGCAAGAGCAAGTATTGGAAGGATACGGCGATCTTCGTAACGTGGGACGACTGGGGAGGCTGGTACGACCCGATCGCGCCTCAAATCTACAACTCCTATGAGCTCAGCTTTCGCGTACCCCTGATCGTGATCTCACCCTATGCCAAACGGCACTACATTTCCACGGTTCAGCACGAGTTCGGCAGCATTCTGAGGTTCACCGAGGAGGCGTTTAATCTCGGGTCGCTCGGCACGACCGACGTCCGGGCCGACGATCTGCGCGATTGCTTCGACTTTGCAAAAGCACCAAGCAACTTTCAGGTGATTCCAGCACCCCACCACGCCGACTATTTCTTGAGGCAACCGGTTTCCACTCAAGAGCCCGACGACGACTTTTAGTCCAGGCCGGGATCGTACCAACAACCGATCGCACCGCAAGGCGTCATCGCAATTTTTGCGGACGCCTTCGGTTTCACGCGAGGCTTTGCGCGTGTGAATACATCACGGCTCTGACGCTAATTAATGTAAGCTTGCCGCCTGTCCAAGAAAGCGGGCTAATTTTTTGTCCGCGCCAGGTTTACTCCAGCATCTCCGCACAGATAGCAGTTGGTTACTCGCTTAGCCACTCATAGGAAGGTGGAGCATAATGAACTGGAGCCGATTTTTGGCACTGGCGATTATCGCGGCGCTCGTAGGCTGCACCCAAAGCTCGGCACTCGCGCCGACGGCGCCCTCATCGGCGACTCGAGCACCTTCCGGCGGCGGTCGCACTGTCACACCCGGAACTTCGCGAATGTTCGGAACGCTCTCTCGACAATATGCGTCGTCGAAGATTGCACATGTCGTCATTATCATTCAGGAAAACCGGACGACGAACGATCTCTTCAACGGTTTGGCGGGCGCCGACACGGTGCGCACGGCAAAGAACTCCCACGGCCAGACGGTGCAACTACAGCCGGAATCGCTGACTGCGCCGTATGACATCAGCCACAAGCATAGCGCCTTCCAGACCGAGTATGCCAATGGTCAGGGCAACGGGTTCGACCGAGTCGGTTCCGGCTGCAAATCAGGCGCGTCGTGCCCAGCGGCGAACGTCCGGGCCTACGGTTACGTCCCGGAGTCCGAAGTCGAACCGTATTTTGCTATGGCGAAACGTTTTGCGTTTGCAAGCAGGATGTTTCAGACCAATGAAGGCCCGAGTTTCCCGGCGCATCAGTACTTGGTGAGCGGCACCTCTACGATCGCGGACGGATCGGCGCTGCGCGCGGCAGAAAATCCGCTCACGCCCTCAAACGGGCCTGCCGGCGGCTGCGATTCTCCGGCCGGCTCGCTCGTGACGCTCATCGATCAATACGGGCAAGAGAACCAGTCGACCTATCCATGCTTCCAGCGTAACTCGCTTATCCAACTGATCGAGGCACAGTCCCTAACTTGGCGCTACTACCAACCGCATTCGGGGGCGGGGCTGTGGGACGCGCCCGACGCAATCGAAGCGGTTCGCGACAGCCCGCAATTCTCAGCCGACGTCATCGCGCCGCCCTCAAAGGTACTCAACGACATCGACGCGGGAAACTTGGCTAACGTTGTTTGGATAACGCCGACGTGGACTGAGTCGGATCATGCCGGGAGTACCGATGGGTCCGGTCCATCCTGGGTCGCGTCGGTCGTCAATAAGATCGGCGAGAGCCAGTATTGGAACGATACGGCGATCTTTGTAACCTGGGATGACTGGTGAGGCTGGTACGACCCGATCATGCATCAAATCTACAACTCCTACGAGCTCGGCTTTCGCGTGCCCTTGATCGTGATCTCGCCCTATGCCAAACAACACTACGTATCCACCGTTGCGCACGAGTTCGGCAGCATTCTGAAGTTCACGGAGGAGACGTTTAACCTTGGCTCGCTCGGCACGACCGACGCCCGGGCCGACGATCTCTCCGATTGCTTCAACTTTTCAAAAGCACCGAATAAGTTCCAGCCGATCGCTGCGCCGCACGACGCCGCGTACTTCTTGAAGCAGCCCATCTCCACTCGAGAGCCAGACGACGATTTCTAGTTCCGGCGAATTTTAGCTACAACCCGACGTCGCTCCGCAAGAGTCGCATTTTTCGCAGGCGCCGTTTCGCACCATGGTGAGCTGCCCGCACTCCAAGCACGCATTGCCGGTGTAGCCTTTGGCCCGCGAGGCGTTGATCGCTTCCGTGCGCGCGAGCGTTGCGACGGCGGTTCCACCCCCCGCGGACGGCGAAAAAGCCGCGGTCGGCCGATCCGGCACCGTTGCCGTACTCGTGCTATGGGGAAGGTCGTGGCCGGGATGCAGATGCGCGCTGACAGGATGAAGCTTCTCCGCGACGCCCGCCGGACGCACCTGAACTCCGGCCTCCTCCTCAGCGATGTACTCGGCCTGCGCTTCGGGCCCCATAGCGTCCATCTGCATCGAGGGCTGAACGTGGGCGAGATCGTAGCGGCCGAGATAGCTGACGGCCAGCTCGCGGAAGATGTAATCGAGAATCGAGGTCGCCATTTTGATGTGATCGTGACCGATGACGGGGCCGTTGGGCTCGAAGCGCGTGAAAGTGAACGCCTCGACGAACTCCTCGAGCGGCACGCCGTGCTGCAACCCCAGCGAAATGGCGATGGCGAAGTTGTTCATCAACGAGCGGAAGGCCGCGCCTTCCTTGTGCATGTCGATGAAGATCTCTCCCAGTTGCCCGCCCTCGTACTCGCCCGTGCGCAGGTACACTTTGTGGCCCGCGATTGTGGCCTTTTGCGTGTATCCGCTGCGGCGCTGTGGCATTGACCGGCGCTTGGCGATGTAGCGGTAGACGATCTTCTCGGCGATTTGCAGCGGCTGGGCAAACGGCTGTTGAGACGAAAACGTGGTTTCTTGCTCGATTGGGTCGCCGCCAAAATCGTAGCTCGCGGCCAGCGGTTGCGAAAGCTTCGAGCCATCGCGGTACAGCGCCACAGCCTTGATCATGCGTTCCCAGGAGTAGCGATAGGCTTCCTGAACGTCGGCAATCGTTGCAGCTTGGGGAAGATTTATGGTCTTTGAAATCGCCCCGCTGACCCACGGTTGTGCTGCCGCCATCATATCGACGTGGGCGAGCGGCCGTATATAGCGTGTGCCGTATCTGCCGCACGGCGTGGCGCAGTCGAAGATCGCGAGGTGCTCGTCGTTGAGATGCGGCGCCCCCTCGACGGTCATTCGCCCGCAGATATGCGCGGAAGCTTCTTCGATTTGGCGCGACGTGAAACCAAGGCCGTCGCGCAAGATGGAGAAACTCCAGTCGTTCAGCTGCTCTGACGTGAGGCCGAGCTTCTCTTTACAGAAAGCCTCGCCCAGCACGAACTTATTGAACACGAACGGCAGCTCGAACGCGCTCGGCAGCGCGGCCTCTACCCGGGCAATCGCTTCATCGTCGAAGCCCTTCGCCTTCAGCGTCGCACGATTGATGTGGGGGGACTCATCGAGGGTTCCGGTGCCTTTTGCGTAGGTCTCGATGGCATCGATCTGCTCCTGCGAATACCCGAGTTTGTGCAACGCAGCGTCGACGGATTGATTGACGATCTTGAAATAGCCGCCACCGGCGAGCTTTTTGAACTTTACGAGCGCAAAATCCGGCTCGATGCCCGTGGTATCGCAATCCATTACTAGCCCGATAGTTCCGGTTGGGGCGGTGACCGTAACTTGTGAATTGCGGTAACCGGCCACCTCGCCGATAGAGAGCGCGTCGTCCCACATTTTCCGGGCAAGCGCCCACGTTTTTTGCGTGAAGAGCGTTGGCATGTGCGTCACCGGCTTGACGGTCAATCCTTCGTATTCGCTCGGATCGGCCGCGTAAGCGGCACGGCGATGATTTCGAATAACGCGCAACATTGGTTCGCGGTTCGCGTCAAAGCGCGCGAACGGTCCGAGGTTCTGCGCCAATTCTGCCGAGGTGCGATAGGCCGACCCCGTCAGCAGTGAGTTGATCGCTCCGCACCATCCAAAGCTTTCCTCGGAGTCATAAGGCAAACCCATTCGCATCAGCAGGGTACCGAGGTTTGCGTATCCTAATCCGAGCGTCCGATAGCCGTGGTTTTTTTCGGCGATGCGCTTCGAGGGCATCTGGCCCATCGCGACGGAGATCTCCAAGGTCGTAGTCCAGATGCGCGCTGCATCCGCAAATCGCTGTGCATCAAAGTTGCCGTCGTTATTCAGAAACTTGACGAGGTTCACGCTTGCTAGGTTGCACGCCGTGTCATCGATGAAGACGAACTCCGAGCACGGATTAGTAGCATTGATGCGCTCGTCGTTCGAACACGTGTGCCACTCTTGGATCGTGTCATCGAATTGCAAACCAGGATCCGCGCATTGCCAAGCGGCGAGTGCGATCTGATCCCAAAGTTCGTGCGCTTTGATGCGTTTGACGACGTCACCGGTCGTGCGCGCCGTCAGGAGCCAGTCTTCGCTCCGGTCGAGCGCGTCAAAGAAGGCGTTGCTCAGTCGAACCGAGTTGTTCGAGTTCTGCCCGGAAACGGTAAGGTACGCTTCCGAATCCCAGCTGGTATCGTACTGCTCGATCTCGAGATGAGTGTAGCCTTGACGCGCATAATCGAGGGCGGTCTGCGCAGCACCCGAGGGAATGCCGGCCGCGATAGCCTCGCGGATCGCGTGGCGCAGCGAGGCATTGAGCGCCGGGTCGAGTCGAGCGTTATCCGGGACGCGCGTATCGTGCGCGGCGACGATGATCGCATTGAGATGGCGTTCGAAGACGCGCGAGCCGATGACCAGATCGGCCACCTTGCGCTCTTCTCGGACCTTCCAATTGACAAACTCTTCGATATCGGGGTGGTCGGCGTTGAGCACTACCATCTTGGCCGCGCGGCGAGTCGTCCCGCCTGATTTGATCGCGCCGGCGGCTCGATCGAATACTTTGAGGAAGGACATGAGACCGCTTGAGGTTCCCCCACCGGTGAGTCTCTCGCCGGCCGCGCGGAGCTTGGAAAAATTCGCTCCGCTGCCGCTTCCGCCCTTAAAGATACGGGCTTCGCGCATTACGCCATCGAAGATGCCGCCTTCGTTAACGAGATCGTCATCGATCCCTAAAATGTAACAAGCGCTGACCTGGGGATGCGAAAACGTATCGGGAGAAGACTTTGCAATGCTGTCGGCCGGATCGACGTACCAATGTCCCTGCGGGGGGCCCGAGATACCGTACGCCCAGTGTAATCCGGTGTTGAACCATTGCGGCGAGTTCGGCGCTCCGATCTGGCGCGCGAGCATCGCGCACATCTCGTCGTAGTAGATTTGCGCGTCGTTTTCGGAATCGAAGTAGCCGTGCTTCCAGCCCCAAGAGGCCCAGCATCCCGCCATCCGGTTGAAAACCTGGCGGGCGTCGCGCTCGGCCCCGAATTGACCGTCACGTCCGAGAGCCTCTAGCGCCGGTCCATCGGCGATCGAACGTTGGA
>DATDIA010000134.1:0-2482 GCA_036521295.1 Candidatus Cybelea sp.
ACGACCGTGATTTGCCCTTCCTCACCCTGTGACGGCCTTTGCGCGACATCGTTGAGGGCGACGAAAGCGTCGAGTGCGATGTCGACCGTCGTGCCATAGGCGATCACGGCAATCCCGCGGCCACGGCGCAGCACCTCAGCCTTCCCGTGAACGAGCGGCGCGAGCGGCTCGTCGTGTTTTCCGCTGCTCGAACCGCGCGGGTAGCGGATCGCCGCAGGCCCGTTGCGTGTGAGGGCGTGCTCCAACATCGGTTGGAGCTCCGCTTCGTTACGCGGCGCCATCAGCGTGACGTTGGGCAGCGTCCGAAGATAGGCGATATCGTAGAGGCCCATGTGCGTTGGGCCGTCGTCGCCGACAAGGCCGGCACGGTCCATGCAAAAAACGACCGGGAGATTTTGGACCACCACGTCGTGGACGACCTGATCGTATGCTCGCTGCAAGAAGGTCGAGTAAATCGCGCAGACCGGGCGAAATCCGCTCGTTGCCAGACCAGCCGCAAAGCAGACCCCGTGAGCTTCGGCGATGCCGACATCGAAATAACGCTCGGGAAAGTACTTTGCAAACTTCGCGAGACCGGTTCCGTCGGGCATTGCCGCTGTGATTCCCACCACGCGCGGATCTTTTTGCGCAGCGGCTATCATCGCATCGCCGAAAACGTCCTGAAACTTCGGCCGCGCGCCCGGACTGCTCTTCTTGCTGCCGTTGCTCGGCTCGAACGCATTGGCACCGATGCCGTGAAACGTCCGTGAATCGCGCTCTGCAGGCTCGTAACCTTTCCCTTTGACCGTACGCACGTGCAGCAGCACGGGTCCGGAGACATCCTTAGCGGTCCGCAGCGCATCGACAAGCACATCATAGTTGTGACCGTCGACCGGCCCGATGTACCGAAACCCGAGCTCCTCGAAGATAACCGCCGTTTTTTCGGAGGGGCCAATGAAGTGCATGGCTCCGATCTCGGCGCCTTCGATTGCCTTTTTGGCCGCGCCGCCCAGCGGAATGCGCTTGAGCATCATCTTTCCGGTGCGGCGCACGAAGTTCGCGAACGGCTTGCTGCGCAGCACCGACAAGTACGAGGCGATCGAGCCGACGTTGGGGGCAATCGACATCTCATTGTCGTTCAGAACGACCATGAACTGACTCTTGAGAGCGCCTGCATTATTGAGCGCTTCATAGGCGAGACCGCCGGTGAGCGCGCCGTCTCCCAACACCGCGACGACGGTTTCATCGCCACCGGCCAGATCGCGGGCGAGGGCCATTCCGAGTGCCGCAGCAACTCCGGTACTGGCGTGGCCCGCTCCGAAGGGGTCGTACCGCGATTCGCTGCGCATCGCGAATCCGGAGAGGCCGCCGCCTTTGCGAAGCGTTGCGAACCGGTCGCGCCGCCCCGTGAGGATCTTATGAACGTACGTCTGATGGCTCACGTCCCAGACAAGCTTATCGCTGGGAAGATTGAGCACTCGGTGGAGCGCGAGCGTCAGTTCGACGACCCCGAGATTGGGCGCGAGATGGCCGCCGTTCACGGCGCACGTACTCACGAGGAGCTCTCGAATCTCGCTTGCCAAGACATCGATCTCGTTGCGCCGGAGGCGCTTGACGTCCGATGGTGAGTCGATGCGCTCAATGATCATTGGCGCCTTATACGTAGCCGCCCGCCGATGCCCTGCGCCTCGGCGACGACGCGCGCCGCGAGCGCAGCCGCGCGAGGCGCCTCACGCGCGAGCCAAAAAGCCTGGGGCCAATTCCATGGTTTAAGCATTGCCCGAAGTGGGTTATTCCAATCATTGGAGAGCTCACGCTGCGGCGTATCGAGCACGACGCGAACGGCTGCAACGTGCGGCGCATTGATGTAACCGGTCTCCATGTCGACGCCGGCATAACCTTGCGCAGCCCAATGTTCCCGTGCCGCGCCATTGACAATTCGATCGGCAGTCAATAAAGGATCGAAGACCGGCTCGATGCCGAGCCGGCGTGCTCCGGCAGCGAGCTCCTCGACGAGCATTTCATCGCAATGGAGCAGGTGGCCATCCGGCCGCCGGACCTCGCGCGGTATTAGGAGCGTCCCCGTAGCCACGCCGATGCGCAGGCCGCCGGCAAGACCACAACTTACAACGCTTTGCGCGAACGAAGGTCCGACAGCAGCAAGCGCAACGCCGCTCTTGACGATCCGCGCGTCCGGAAGCCGGCGACGCAGCTCGCGTACCTCCAATTCCGTAGCTGCAACCAGCACCACCGGCAGAAGCGATTTCGGCTGGGGCGTAGGGTTTCGTTCGCTCATAGTTGTAGGCTGATTCTCCGCTTTACACGCTAGGAGTGACGTTCATGCTCAAGTTCTGGCTACCTAGAGCCGCGCTGACGCTTGGCGCGCTGGCTATGGCAGGCTGCGCCGGCCACAGCGAAACGACGACAGCCGGCAGTGGGCTCTTGCCAACGCTTTCCCGAGTTGCCGGTTTTTCGGCACTCACCCCGGCGGCGGTCAAGGTCA
>DATDIA010000135.1:0-4889 GCA_036521295.1 Candidatus Cybelea sp.
GATCTCGTGGGCGACGCGCGGCTGGTGGCGGATCACCAAGAATGCGAGCACGAACGAGGCGGCAAGCAGCGCGATCGCGCCGACCTTACGAAGGAGACGATTCAAGCGATGGTAGTCAAAGCGGTCATCACGTTCCTGTGCGGTGTTGGGCTCTATGCCTCGCTTTTCATGCTGAACAAAAGCCGGCGCGCGGCGCGCGGTGAAGTTAAAGGCCCGAGCGTCGTGAAAACACCCAGGGCGCACCTCTTCGGCGTTCCTAATTCACTCCTTGGCTCACTCTACTACCCAATTGTCGCATCGACGGTTTGGATCGTGCATGGGCCGATCGCTGCGATTGTGCTCCTCCTCCTCGTCCTAGGCGCCGCGGCGGCGTCGGCCTATCTGGCCTTTTCGCTGATCGTCCTCACCCGCCAAGAATGTCCGTACTGCTGGGCCTCTCACGCGGTCAACTGGTGCCTCCTTATCCTGTGCGGCTGGTTATTTCTCCCGGACGTATTGAACCGGGGTATCTGATTTTGTTAGAATCGGCCTCTCGGGTCAGGCCGGCACGAACTGTCGCCGAAACCGCCGTGAGAGAGCCGGACACGTAGCGTTAGTTCTACGCTCCGGTGAACGGCAGATTGATCGGGGGCCGCGCGAGTGCGCGGCCCCTCTGCTCGTTATTCGACGTCTACGATCATGGCGCTATATGCGGGGTCGCGCGTCGGCGCCGCTGCGAACCACGCCGCCAGCATCTCTTCGGCCACGGCGACGGTCGTTGCGCGTAAGCTCAGGCACAGCACATTTGCATCGTTCCATTCGCGCGCGCCGCCGGCGGTCGCCGCATCGGCGCAGAGCGCCGCTCGAATGCCGGGCACCTTGTTGGCCGCAATGCTGACGCCCGTGCCCGTCCAGCAGCACAGGACGCCATACTGCGCCGCTCCTCCGGCCACGCACTGCCCGACCGCGCGGCCGACCGAGGGCCATGCATCGTTCTCGCCCGGAGCAAGCGCTCCGAATCGCGCGACTTCATGGTCGTTCGTGCGCAACCACCGATCGATCGCCTCGGGAAGTTCGCCTGCCATATCGCTGCCTAACGCCACTTTCATTTAGGAGCTCGTCGGACTTAGGCGCTTGTCCGTCTTTGGGCCACCTTTTGCTCGAAGACTTTGTTGCTCATCGGTCACGAAGCTTCGGCTTCGCTCCCTCTTCGCGCCTCGTCTTCGAACAAAATTCGTCCCAAATCCGAAAAAGGCCTAAATCCGACGAGCTCCAGAGGTTTTCTCAATCCGGCGACGGGAGACTAGCCGTCCGTGAGCACGGTGCGTTTGGCGGCGACGGTAATTCTCGCGCGGCCGCCGTTCGAGGTCTATCTCGCTCGCCGTAGCGCGCACAGTCCGTTCGCGCCCGATGCCTTCGTCTTTCCGGGCGGTACGATCGAGGTGCAAGACACGCAAGAAGCGACGCGCGCACGCACGATCGGCTTGGAGCCGGATCGCCTCGACCGAGAGTTTCGCGCAGCCATTCCCGCCGACTTGGCATGCGACGAGCGCGCGGTGGAGCGCGAGGAAGCTGGCGCGCTCTTTATCGCGGCGCTTCGCGAACTCTTTGAGGAAGCCGGCGTGCTGCTTGCACGCGATGCCGGCGGTCTTTCGATCGGCGCGGCGTCCGCCGATTGGGAGCGCGTTGCAGCAGAGCGAATCGCGGTGCGGAAAGCAACCCTTTCGTTTGCGGATTTTTTGAAGCGTCACGATTGGTACGCCGATGCGCGAGCGCTGACGCTCTTTTCTCACTGGATCACGCCCCCAAGCGAACCGCGCCGTTATAACACCCACTTCTTTTTCGCGGCCGCGCCGGCCGATCAAGTGGCGCTCGCCGATGCGTTTGAAACGCACGACGGCCTTTGGATTGCTCCGGCCGAGGCGCTCGCGCGCCGTCGCTCGGGCAGCATGCACTTAGTCTATCCGACGATCAAACACCTCGCCCGCTTGGAATCGTTCGACTCGGTATCCACGGCGCTCGAGTTTGCGCGCAGTAAGCCGGTGCTGACCATCGTGCCCAGGGATACGAACGAGGATTTTGAGATTCCGTCGGGACTCGAAAACGCGTGGTAACGCTGGTTCGCGCCCCAAATCCATCGGCGATGACACTTGCGGGCACCAACTCGTATTTGCTCGATTGCGGCAACGGCGACGCGCTCGTCGTCGATCCGGGACCTCCGATCTCAAGGCACGTTGAAGCACTGGTAGATGCCGCCCGCGCGCGCTCGCTAAAGATCGGAGCGATTGCGTTGACCCACGGCCATCCGGATCACGCAGCGGCCGCGGGGCAACTCGTCGCAGCGACCGGCGCTACCCTCTACGCACATCCCCAGAGCCAGATCTCTCACGACGCCGATCTGCCGCTCGACGGCGATCTGCGCGTTGGAGAGATCGCCGTGCGCGTGATCGATGCACCCGGACACACCTTCGATCACGCTATCTTTTACCTGCCGCAAGAGCGTGCGCTCTTCACCGGTGACACGATTCTCGGCGAAGGAACGACGGTAATCGCGCCGCCCGCCGGAGCAATGCGACCGTATCAGCGCACGCTGCAACGCCTCGCCGATGAGTTCGGCGACGCGCGCCTCATCTACGGCGGACACGGGCCGGTCGTCACCGACCCGCGCTCTAAGATCGCGCAATATATCGCGCACCGGCAGATGCGCGAAAAGCAGATTCTCGACGCGCTCCGCGACGGACCGGTCACCATCCCGGACCTCGTGCGTCGTATTTACTCGCCGGAGCGCCAAGTACTCTGGCCTGCGATGGCTCGCCAGATTCTCGCGCATCTTATCGCGCTCGAGAGCGAAGGCCGGGTTATTTCGCGACCCGTTGCACGCGAGATGACCGCCCTCGAATCGGCGATGCTTAATCCGCGGATCGAGGAGCTCGTCGGTCCCGACGAAGCGCCGATCCTCGTAGCGGAGCTCGGGACGGAGTTGCGGCTCGAATCCTTATGCTCGTACGGGCTCGCACGGGCCGCGGGATGACTCTATACAACGTTGCCGTGATGTACCGCGCCGGAATCCTGGTTGGCGTCGTCGCGCTGACATCGTGCGCCCAATCCAATGGATCCGCCATCCCGCCGTCCTCCGCGACGGTGCCGTTGTCGCCCTGTTACATCGTCAAGCAGCATCCCATAAGCGTTCGCACGACGATTACTTTTTATGGCTGGCCCGACAACTCGCCGCCTGGAAATAAGATTTCCCATCCCGTGCTGCACCGGCACGCCGGAGGCGATGGAACGTACTGTAATCCGACGACGTTTGCGACGGAGCGCTCGAACAACGCGAGGATCCCGTACGGCATCAAGATATACGTGCCGTTTCTCAAGCAGTATTTCATTCGCGAGGATCTGTGCGCTGCGTCGGGGCCGCCCACCGGCAGCGGGAGCAACGGGTGCTATAAGCTCTGGTTCGACCTCTGGATCGGGGGGACCGCGAAATCGAAAGCGCGCGCCGTCGTAGCCTGCGAGTTGAAGCTGACGCCGAATAAAGAAGTACCGGTTATACTCTGGCCGCGCAAGGGGATGCCGGTAGTTCGTCCGGGACCGCTCTATCGAAACCAACCATCGCCGGACGGCAGCTGCGACGGCAAGTCCGGAAAAGATTCCTACTCGACGCGAAGCACGACTTTACCGAATTGATGCGCGGCCGCTAAACGTTGGAAGGCGGCTGCCGAATCGTCGAGCCCAAAGACGCGGTCGACGATGGGGCGCAAGCCTTCTTCAAAGAGCCCGAGCATCGCGGCAAAATCACTCGGGCTGCCCATTGACGTGCCCAGGATCGTGACGTGCTTCCAAAAGAGCGGGAACATTTGAATCGTCGCATCGCCGTTCGTGCCGCCGTAGATCACGATGCGTCCGCCTGGTCGCACGACGTCGAGCGCCTTGCGGATGGTCTCTCCGCCCGACGAATCCACAACCAAATCGACCGGCCCCGTCGATCGAAGCAGCTTAGGCCAATCTGGGTTTTTTGCATAGTTGATCGCGACATCTGCCCCGAGCGCTCGAGCACGCTCGAGTTTTTCATCGCTGCTGGACGTGACGATCGCATGCGCGCCGGCGTGCTTGGCAAAGAGCAGGACGAGGGTCTGCACGCCGCCGCCCACTCCGGTGATCAAGACGGTTTCGCCGGGCTGCAGGGCGCCACGGGTAAAAATCGCGCGATAGGCCGTTAATCCGGCGAGCGGAATAGCCGCCGCCTCTTCCATCGAAAGGTGCGTGGGCTTGCGATAGACGTTATCGAGCGGTACGGCAACGTACTGCGCGAAGGTCCCCTCGTGAGGCATCCCGAGAATGGTCGCCCGTGCCGCGTCCCAGACGCGCGGATCGCCGCCCCACCCCAGCATCGGATCGATCACGACTTCGTCGCCGGCTTTGAGATTTGCGGTAAGCGCGCCGAGCGCCGCGATCTCGCCCGCTCCATCGGAGCCGAGCGTGACCGGTAGCCGCACGTTCGGGTAGAGGCCGTGCGTAATGAAGAGATCGCGATGGTTGAGTGCAGCGGCCCGAACGCGAACGAGCGCCTCGTTATCGCGAATCGCCGGAACCGGAATCTCCTCGATGCGAAGCGAGTCGGGGCCGTCCATTTCGTGCAGTCGCGCGGCCCGCATCGGCGCCGTCATTCGTGCACGGTGACGATGAACTTTAACGCAGCCGGTTCGATGAACAGCGCATCGGTCGGAGTGTTGGCGAGAAATTGGGTATTCTGCGGTCCGCTGTAGAGACCGCGATAGGGGACGCCGGCGTCGTAAAGCGTGAACGGGCCTGAGACCGCATTGAAGATGTTTGTGGCGGCGATCGCGAAATCGATGTGCCCGAAGTTCCTGCCGAACGCACCGTCAACCAGCGTATATGGCGGTTGATTG
>DATDIA010000136.1:0-7478 GCA_036521295.1 Candidatus Cybelea sp.
CGCGACGTAAAACGGGTCTCGGGTCAAAGAGTAACCTCTCAGTGAGTTCTCTTCATCGATTTGAAAGCGCAAGAGCTCTTCGAGCTCTATCTGTGCTTGTTGGATCTGTGCTTGACGCGCGAAGGTGCGGCTAATCTGAGCGCGCGTTTCAAACGTGCCCTCCACGGCGAAAGCGAGCGTCACGACCAGAAACGCCGTTATTAAGAGCGTCCCGGTTACGTTCCCGATGGGCTCGTTCTTCACAAAGGCGTCACGGACGCGCGGTCGAAGAACCGCCACCTGTGGACGGCCGAGTGGATCCCACGATTTTCAAATCCTACGACGTCCGAGGCGTTTATCCGTCCTCACTCAGCGATGATCTTGCCTATGGCATCGGACGCTGCTTCGTACCGCTGCTCGGTCCGCAACGCTCAGGCAAGGCTCGCACGAACGTCGTCGTCGGCCGCGACATGCGCCCTTCGGGGCAAAAACTATGCGACGCATTTGCCCGCGGCGCATCGGAAGCCGGGGCCGATGTAGTGGATATTGGAATGGTATCGACCGACGCGCTCTACTTCGCGGTGGGAAAATTCGACTTCGACGGCGGGGTCATGATTACGGCCTCTCATAACCCTGCCGAGTACAACGGGATGAAGTTCACCCGTTCGCAGGCTCAAGCGATCTCGCTCGATACGGGTTTGGCTACGATACGCGACCAGCTTCTATCCGGGAAGCTCCCTCCGGCCAGCGCCGCGGCGGGCACCATTTCTCATCGTGACGTTCTTGACGATTTCGCGCAGCACTGTCTCTCCTTCGTCGAGCGCGCGAAGATCAAGCCTTTTAAAATTGCGGTTGACGCTGGAAACGGGATGGCCGGCGAGACGATACCGCACGTCTTCAAAAGCCTGCCCTGCGAGGTCGTGCCGCTCTACTTCGAGCTGGACGGAAGCTTTCCGAACCACCCCGCAAGTCCGATCGAACCGGAGAACATGATCGACCTGCAAGCCGAGGTTCGAAAACACCGATGCGATCTCGGCGTCGCGTTCGACGGCGATGCCGATCGCATGTTCATCGTCGACGAAAAAGGGGACCTCGTCGACGGCAGCACCGTGACGGCGCTGGTGGCGCTCAACACCCTCAAGAAATACCCGGGCGCAAAAATCCTTTACAACCTGATCTGCAGCCGCAGCGTACCCGAGTTGATCGTCAAGGCCGGCGGCGTGCCGATACGGTCGAAGGTAGGTCACTCGATCATCAAAGCCGTGATGCGCGAAGAAGACGTCGTCTTCGGGGGCGAGCACAGCGGACACTTTTACTTTCGCGACAACTGGTACGCCGATTCGGGCATGGTCGCGTTGCTTCAATGTCTCGAGCTCTTCAGTGAAGCTAACAAGCCGGTCAGCGAGGTGATTGCGCCGATAGATACGCGCTTTCGCTCGGGCGAGATCAACGGCCACGTTCGTGACGTTTCGTCAAAGCTTCGAGAAATCGAGGACCACTTTCCGGACGCACAAATCGATCGCCTCGACGGCGTTACCATCTCTTATCCCACCTGGTGGATGAACGTGCGCCCCTCGAATACCGAGCCGCTTCTGCGGCTAAACGTGGAAGGCGACACCGAAGCGCTTATGGTGCAGCATCGCGACGAAGCTTTGGCGCTCATACGGAGTTAGCGCATTCGCATGCCTAAGATGCTACTTGGCCCTGCCTTCATCGCCGTGGGCGATGGGACGTCGACCTTCGGCCGGCTAGCGGTCAAAGACGGACGGATTGCGAGCGTGCTTCCCGCTGACGGCCCGGCGGATTGCCCGCTTCCGGGAGGCAGCAGCATTGCGCCGGGCCTGATCGACGTCCACACCAATGGCGCGGGGGAGTATCTTTTCAATCGCGATCAAGGCAACGCCCTCGGATTCGCCGGGACGACCTATGCGCGAAACGGCGCGACCGGTTTTGTCGCAAGCGTGATGACCGCCCCGTGGGAATCGATGCTTCACGCAGCATCGGAGATCGTCGAGGCTGCCAACCAGCTCGAAGAAGATGCGCCGGCCGGAGCGCGTTGTCTTGGCATCCACTTCGAAGGACCGTTCTTGAATCCCAAGTTTCGGCGGATCCATCGTCACGAATGGCTCCTTCGTGCCAACGCTTCGCGCGCGCAAGAGATGGTCGACGCCTGCAAAGGCGCGTGTCTTTTGGTTACGATGGCACCCGAAACCGGTGGCGCCAGCGATGCACTGCGCGTCTTTTTAGAAAACGGCGTCGTCTGTTCGGCCGGTCATACCAGCGCGCGATATCGGGAAGGGATGCTCGCAATTGGGCTGGGCTTCCGCTCGCTGACGCATGCGTTCAACGGCATGCCGCCCCTCGATCACCGCGACCCGTCAATCTTGGCCGCCTTCATTCAGGATCGGCGGACGCTCGTGCAGGTTATCTGCGACGGCTTTCACGTGTCGCCGGTCATGATCGACATTCTACACCGCACGCTGGGCGATCGGATCGTTTTGGTAACGGACATCATGCCCGCCGCCGACTCCGGTTATCACATCGAAGGCGGCGTCATGCGCGCGGCCGATGGCACCATTGCCGGCAGCGCGCTCAGCATCGACGAGGCCTTGCGCAACTACATGTCTTACGCGCAAATCGCCTTCGCGCAGGCGGTCGTCGCTGCGACGCACGCCCCGGCTCGACTCATCCGGCACGAGGCTGAGATGGGACGCATCGCGCCCGGCATGCGCGCTGATCTCTCCTTTTGGGACAAAGACTACCAGGTTATCGGAACGATGGTCGGGGGACGTTTCGTTTACAGCCGTCTAGAAGTGCCCGTTTAAGGTACCGTTACGAGTTCTTCGTCCGATGTCGAATTTGCGCCACGCCGAGCCGCCGAATGCAGCATGACGGTAGCCGCATAGAGGACGACGACGACCACCAACCATCGGACCGTCACGAGCGGGAGCGACTTTACGATATATGCGGCGATCAGCACCCCGGGTATTCCGCCTAGAGTCAACCCGAGCGCCGCGCGCATCGAAAAGGCGTCGAACTTAATGAATCGCAGGCTAGCCACCGGCATGAGGAATGCGCAGGACCCCATCATAATCGGAAATGCGGCGATCGGATTCATGCCGAGCAGGCTCACCATGATCATGCACGGCGCGTATAATCCGATGCCGATCGTCATCAGCGCACCCAAACAAAAACTCACGGCCATCCCTATCCACAAACGCGAGCCCTCGAGGCCGAGCGCGTTTCCGGTAAGTCCGAAGTGGCTGCCCTTCAGATTCGTCAGAATGAATAACGCCGCGGCCGCAAGCAGGGCGCTGCCCATCCCGATCTGAACGTAGCGGCGCGGCAAACGGGCGACCAATCCGGCGCCGAGCCAGGCGCCAACAATTGCGCCGAAGATCAACAACAGCAGCGTTGGCGGCTCGACGGCTACAATGACGATGAAGATCGCGGCTTCGACGATGGTCGGCAGCGCGTGCCCAACGTTCAGCGTTCCCGGGATGCGCTCGTCCGGAACGAAACGAAGGAATTTGAAGAGCGAGGTCGTCGTCGCAAACGAGCCGATGCCCAGCGTGTCGAAGAAATTCGTGACGAACCCGATCGCGACGGCGATCGCGGCGTCCAGCCGGTTGGGCAGCGACGCCCGGTGTCTCGGGAACGCGCGAGTCAGTACCACGATCAGAATCACCGCCACGATAGCGAGACCGATGTAGAGTATCGTTCGTAAGGTCATCGCTGCAGACGGTACGCCCAGAACTTGCCGCGGCCTGCAATGAAAAGCGTATCTCCGTCCAGCGCGAGTCCGTGACCGTAGAGCTCAGAGCCGACGGCTAAGCGACCTTGGCGTCGAGCGACGCGCGCCAGAGCACTCGTCCGTCCCGCTCGTCGAGCGCAAGCACGTCGCCGAGCATCGTCCCCTCATAGACGATGCCGTGCGCGATCGTCGGAGTGCCGAGCGCTCAACCGCGCTCGACGTGCGTCCAAAGATGGGTGAACGCCACCGCGAGCAGGACCACGACCACGGGGCTTGAGGCTTATGAAGCGGCGAGTTCGCGTATCGCGGCTGCGTTGAAGTATGCGGCCCGCGGGTGGTGCATAATCATCGCCGCCGTCGATTGCTCGGGCACGATTTGGAACGCTTCGGTCAGCGTTACGCCGATGTTTTTAGTCGCATCGAGTAGTCGAAAGACGATCCCGTGCTGCTCGAGGTCCGGGCACGCACCATAGCCCCACGAGTAGCGCTTGCCCTGCTGATCTTCAAGACGCAGCTCGCTTCGGATGCGGCGATGCGTGTGCTCTGCGAGCGCCTCGGCGGCTTGCACGGAGAACCCGTGTAAGAAGTACGATTCACTATAATCGCCGGAGGCCTGCAAGGCGTCGGTGCGCCGCGTGACGTTACTTCCGACCGTGACGATCTGCATCGCCACCACGTCGCTTGCGCCGCCTTCGCGCGGCTCGCGCAAGTAGTCAGCTAGGCACAAATGTTCGCCGCCGATCTGGCGCGGAAACGACATGCGCGCAATTTCGCTGCGCGGATCGCTGGGGTCGTAGAGAATGACGTCGTCGCCCAAGCCGGCAGCCGGAAAATAGCCGTAGACGACCCGCGGGTGCAAGAGATCGCCGCGTAGCGCTTCCTCTTGATAGCGTCGCAGGCGCGGCTCGAACTCTTCGGCGACGAGGCGCTCAAAGGCGCTTCCTTTGCTATTCGCAGCGCCCCATGAAAGCCGGTAGAGACTTCGCAGGTCAAAGCACGGCCACAACTCGCGTAGATCGATGCTTCGACTCGGTTCAGTCGTCGACCGATCAAGGATGCGTACTCCATAAAAGGGTGGCTCCGGCACATCGGCGGGCTCGCCTTTCACTGCAGAGCGTGCCTCCGCGACCGCCCGCTGGGGAACGCCCCGCGGGCGTTCGCGCTGCTCGAGCGCCTCACGCTTGGTCTGCTCGAGCAAATCGTGCTTCCGCGCAGGATCGCTCGTGAGCGCGTCCATCAGATCGAGACCTTCGAATGCATCGCGTGCGTAAAAAATGCCGGGCTCGAAGAAGCGGCCGCCACCGTCAAGCAAGGCGATGCGTCGCCCGAAATCGCGGTTGATTGCCGCGCCGCCAATGATGATTGGAAAGCTCAGCCCCCGGGAGTCCTGTTCCTCGACGCAAATCGGCATCTGCTTGCTCGTCGACACGAGAAGTGCGGATAGTCCGATGGCATCGGCGTCGACTTCGGTTGCCTTCTCCAAAATCGTGTTCATCGGAACTTGTTTTCCTAAATCGTGGACCGTGTAGCCATTGTTGGCCAGAATGGTATGCACGAGATTCTTACCGATGTCGTGCACGTCGCCGAAGACCGTCGCCAGCACGACGGTTCCTTTCGTCTCGCCGGCGCGTCGCTCGAGAAACTGCTCCAGATGCGCCACAGCCTTCTTCATCACTTCGGCACATTGCAAGACGAAGGGTAGAATCAGTTCGCCGCGTCCGAAGCGATCGCCCACGTCCTTCATGGCGGGCAGCAGGATTTCGTTGAGCACCTCAACCGGACGGTGGCTTAGCAGCGCCTCGTCGATCTTTGCCTCAATGCCGTCTTTGCGCCGCCGCAAAATCGCCTGATGGATCCGCTCTTCGATCGGCGCCTTCGACTCGTCGCTGAGCTCTTCGCTCGAAGCTGCGCCTTGCGCAGGCCCACTCGTTTCGTAGTGTTCGATCAATCTGGTCAACGCATCGGGTCGCCGATTGAATACCAGATCGTCGCAGAGCTCGCGAACGTCTGAATCGATCTCGAAATATGGAACGATCTCTTTGGGGTGGACGAGCGCGCAATCGAGACCTGCCTCCACGCAGTGATGCAAAAAGACGGAATTGAGCGCGGCGCGCGCGTTCGGTTTCAGCCCGAACGAGACGTTGGAGACTCCGAGCGAGGTCAGCACACCCGGCAACTCGCGCTTGATCTGGCGGATCCCCTCGATCGTTTCGACCGCCGAAGGCGCAAACTCGGCCTCGCCGGTCGCTAAGGTAAAGGTGAGCGCATCGAAGATCAGCGCGCCCGGCGGCAACCCGTATTCGTCGACCGCAATCTCGTAGATTCGACGCGCGACGGCTGTCTTGCGTTCCGCCGTTTTCGCCATGCCACTCTCGTCGATCGTTAACGCCACGACCGCAGCGCCGTGCTCGCGCGCAAGCGGCAAGACAACGTCGGCCTTCGCGCGGCCCGCTTCGAGGTTAATCGAATTCAGAATCGCGCGGCCGGCATAGTTTTGTAGCGCGACTTCCATGACTTTGGGCTCGGTCGAGTCGATCGCAAGCGGTGCTTCAATCGATTGAGCGAGCCGCCGCACGAGCTGGCGCATCTGCTCGTCTTCGTCGGGTCGCTCGGTAAGTGCGCAGCAGACGTCGAGAAGGTGTGCGCCCCCCTCGACCTGCTCGCGCGCGACCAGCGTGATGTCGTCGTAACGATCTTCCAGCAGCAGCCTTTTGATCTTTCGCGAGCCCTGCGAGTTAATGCGCTCTCCGACGATCAGCGGACGCGGCTGCTGCTCGAGGGCGACGGCCGTTATCGCTGAAGCAACCTCTTCACCACGCTCGGCCGGGCGCGGGCGAGCCTTGCGCTCTACCGAAGCCACGGCGTCGCATAGCGCGGTGATGTGCTCGGGCGTGCTCCCGCAGCATCCTCCGACGACGTTAACTCCGAAATCGCGCACGAAGGCGGCGAGCTCACGCGCCAGCTCTTCGGGTCCTTCGGGGTAGATCGTTTCTCCCTGGGGGCCCATGAGCGGTAAGCCGGCGTTTGGAATTACGCTCACAAAGCATCGCGAACGCTCGCACAAATAGCGTATCGAGTCGCGCATTTGAGCAGGGCCCGTCGAGCAATTCAAGCCCACGACGTCGACTTCCAGTGCATCGAGCACCGCCGCGATCGCGCGGATATCGGTGCCCAAGAGCATGCGCCCTTCGGTAATAAGCGTCGGCTGCGCTTGAATCGGGACGCGCCGCATTCCGCGCGCGAACTCGCGCCGGATGCCCGCGATTGCGGCCTTGAGCTCGAGCAAATCCTGCATCGTCTCGAGCAGGAGCAGATCCACGCCGCCTTCGACTAACGCGCGCGCTTGCTCGGCGTAGATGTCGCGCAGGCTCTCATACGTGATGTTCGAGAGCGAAGGATCGGACGACGAGACCAGCATCCCGGTTGGTCCCATCGATCCCGCAACGAAGCGCGGATGCTGCGCGGTTTGGAATTTCTCACACGCCTCGCGCGCCATGGTTGCCGCACGCAGATTGATCTCGCGCGTTTTCTCGCCGAGTCCGTACTCGTCGAGCTTGAGCCTCGACGCGGTGAAGGTATCGGTCTCGACAACGTCGGCACCGGCAGCAAGATACGATTCGTGAATTCCGCGAACGAGTTCGGGACGCGTCAACACGAGCGCCTCGTTGCACCCATGGTAAGATGCCCCGCCGAAATCTTCGGCGGTGAGCTCCAGCGCCATGAGCTGTGTGCCCATGGCGCCGTC
>DATDIA010000137.1:0-4927 GCA_036521295.1 Candidatus Cybelea sp.
ATTCTTGCTTACCTTTGCTGCCGGTCCATCCTTCGACCGAGCCTGCGCGCAGCGTAGGCGACGGGCTCAGGATGACACGACTCTACTTGTACCTGTATGTGATTCTGCCGTGCGTTAAATCGTAGGGCGAGAGCTCGACAAGGACCCGATCTCCGGGAAGGATTCGGATGAAATTCATCCGGATTTTCCCCGAGACGTGCGCGAGCACTCGGTGTCCGTTTGCCAACTCGACCCGAAACATCGCGTTCGGCAAAGGTTCGACGATCGTTCCCTCCGCCTCGATAGCCTCTTCCTTTGGCGTGGCCGTCTTGGCGGCTTTCTCGGCGGTTGCTTTACCGCGCGGAGGACGCCCACCCCGCTTTCGCGCCATCTACTCTCTCGTATGAGGCACTACGCAATCTTCCCGGGTCGGGCGATATCGCTCGATACCCGGATCTTCCGCGTAATCGCGCAGCGTCAAAATTTTTGGCCCATCGTCGGTCACGGCGATCGTGTGCTCGAAGTGCGCTGCGAGCTTACCATCTGTGGTCACGACTGTCCAGCCGTCAGCGAGAATTCGAACCTTCGGGCTTCCCTGCGTGATCATCGGCTCGAGTGCGAGCACCAAGCCTGGGCGCAGCTCCATGCCGGTTCCAGGTTCGCCGTAGTTGGGAACCTGCGGCTCCTCGTGCATCGCGCGGCCGACCCCGTGCCCGACCAGCTCCCGCACGACTCCATAGCCGTGGCGCTCCGCGTGCGCCTGCACGGCGGCGCCGATGTCGCCGAGGCGGTTGCCACGCTCCATTTTTGCGATGCCGATGGTCAAACACTCTTGCGTGACCTCGAGCAAACGCCGCGCCGCTTGTGTGATGCTGCCGATCGGAATCGTCACCGCGCTGTCGCTCACGTAGCCATTCAGCGTCGTTCCGATATCGATCGAGAGCAGGTCGCCGTCGCGCAGTACGCGCGAGCCGGGGATCCCATGAACGACTTCCTCATTGACCGACGTGCAGATCGAGCCCGGAAACGCATTATAGCCTTTGAAAGTCGGGACGCCGCCCGCTTGTCGAATTTCCCGTTCGGCGAGTTCGTCGAGCTCGCTGGTCGCCATGCCGGGTCTTGCCGCCTTCATCAGATCGGTTAGAACCCGCGAGGTGATGCTTCCACTACGCCGCATCACCTCGATCTCGCGCGCCGATTTCAAGGCGACCATCGTTAGCGTTCCACTAATTGCGTGCGTGCTCCGCGCCGATTGCCGCCGCAATGCGGTCGGCGACGGCCTTGACGCTGGCAAGGGCATCAATTTCAACGAGCTTGCCGACCTTGCGATAGTATTCAACGAGCGGCCTCGTCTGTTGATCGTAGACATCCAGCCGCTTCGAGACGGTTTCGGCTCGATCGTCGTCGCGCTGCACGAGCTCACCGCCGTCTTCATCGTCGATGCCCGCGACCTTCGGGGGATTCGTCAGCGTGTTGTACGTTCGTCCGTTGCGCGGGTTCGTCCAGCGAGAGGCGAGACGCTTGACCAACGCCGAGCGATCTGCCGAAAAGAGCACTGCGGCGTCGAGCGGCGTGCGGCGGCGGGTAAGCAACGCGTCGAGCGCTTCCGCCTGCGCAACGTTTCGGGGAAACCCGTCCATCACAAACCCATCGCGCGCGCCGTCGAGCTCATGAAAGATCATTTTAATGACGAGCGCATCGGGAACCAGCTGGCCTCGCTGCATGTACCCCTCGGCCTGTCTTCCCAGCTCGCTTCCTCGCGCCAGGTTTTCGCGCAGAATGTCGCCGGTCGAAATCTGCTCGAGGCCAAAGCGCTCGTGCAACAGCCGCGCTTGGGTGCCTTTTCCGGCGCCCGGCGGGCCAAGAAAAACTACACGCATCGCGTTGGTTCCGCCGCTTCCTAGTGGCCTGTAACAACCACTAGCGTTTGATGAACCCGCGGTAGTCGCGCATCGCAAGTCGCGCTTCGATCTGCGTGATCGTGTCGAGCGCCACGCCCACCACGATAAGCAAGGACGTCGAGCCGAGATAGAACGTCGTCACCGACAAGCCGCGCTGGAGCGCGCCGGGCATGACCGCAAGCAGTCCCAAGTAGATTGCCGCCGCCGTCGTGATTCGCATCAAGATCTTGTTGAGGTAATCCACGGTCGGCTGCCCCGGTCGAATGCCCGGGACGAACGCGCCGGTCTTTTTGAGATTGTCGGCCACGTCGCGCGTGTTCAGCACGATCGAGCTATAGAAGAACGTAAAGACCACGACGAGCAAGAAATAGACGATGTTGTAGAGCACGCCATTGGGCGTGAACCACACGTTAAGCCACGTCGAGAAGGCCCCTAAAGCGTGCTGTACCCCCGCAAACGGACCGCTGGCCGTCGCCGCGGCTTGGCCGCGACCGAACCACGAGAGCGCCTGCTGAGGCAGTAGCAGAATCGAAATCGCAAAGATAATAGAGATGACGCCGGCGTTGTTGAGGCGCAGCGGAATATACGTCGACCTGCCGGCAAACATTTTACGGCCGACGACGCGGCGCGCCTGTTGTACCGGAACCCGCCGCTGGCCTTGATAAAGAAAGACGATCGAGACGATAACGACAATGGCAATCGCGATATACAGCAAGAGATTGAGCAGCGATTCGGCGCCCTGGCTCGCGGACGCGTAGGTCTGCCGGACGTATTGAGGATATCGCAGCACGATTCCGATGAAAATAATGAGCGAGACGCCGTTTCCGATTCCTTTATCGCTGATCTGTTCGCCGAGCCACATGAGAAAGAGCGTTCCACCGACCATCGCGATAATCGCATAGAGCAGATACCAAACGCTTGTGTCGTAGAACACGCCCGAGCGTTCCATGGAAATGGCCATGAAGGTCGCTTGAATCGAGGCGAGCACGATGGTCAGCCAACGGGTATACTGGCTGATCTTTTTTCGGCCTTCCTCGCCGCCTTTCTTCGCCATTTCCTCGAGCTGCGGCAGCACGACCGTCATGAGCTGCATGATGATCGAAGCATTGATGTACGGCGTTATCCCCATCGCAATAATGGAGAGTTTCTGGAGCGCGCCGCCCGAGAGAAAACCCAGGAGGTTATAGAAAGCGCCGCTCTGCAGCACGCGCTGCCAGGCCGCTTGATTGACGTTGGGAAGCTGCACGTGGATCATGAAGACGAACCAAGCGAAGGCAAAAAAGACAAAGACAATGCGCTGCCGGATCTCCGGCACGAGCACCGCCGCGCGCAGATTATCGAACATTATTCGTCGAGGGACGCTCCGACGGCAACCAACGCATCACGCGCGCTTTTGGAAAAGAGCACGTTGCGCACGCGCAGACCGGCCGGTAGCGCGGCGTCCCCGGCGCTGCCGAGAATCTTCACGCCGTCGAGCGGCGCCTTCACGAGACCACGCTCTCGCAGCGACTCGGGCGTGATCTCCACGGCGGGATCCCACTGAGCAAGCCTCTGGACGTTGACGATCGCGTGACGATAGCCGAAATGGCCTTGGTCTCGAGCTTTCTGGGAGTAGCCGCGGTTATGCGGTAGGCGTCGCGCCCAAGCGGTTTGACCGCCTTCGAACGCGGGCCCTTTGCCGCCGCCGGAGCGCACGGTCTGACCTTTACCGCCTTCACCGCCGGTCTTGACCATGCCCGAGCCGTGACCGCGTCCGATGCGTTGACGCTTCGGCCTGCTGCCGGGTGCGGGTTTGAGGGCGCCAAGCTTGAGAATCTTTTTCTGTGCCATCGTCTATGCCACGTAAATTTCCTTAACGGTCTTGCCACGCATCGCCGCAACTTTTTCCGCGGTGCGCAGCGATTTGAGGGCCGAGACGGTCGCCATTACGACGTTGATCGGATTATTCGTGCCCAGGCACTTGGTGAGAATATCGTGAATACCGGCGAGCTCCAGTACGGCCCGCATCGAGCCACCCGCGATGACGCCCGTGCCGGGCGCGGCCGGCTTCAACAGAACGGTAGCCGCGCCGACTTCGTGACGCACTTCGTGCGGAATCGTGCGCTCGACCATCGCGACGGTGATCATACTCTTGCGAGCCTGCTCGACGGCCTTGCGAATCGCTTCGGGAACCTCGCCGGCTTTGCCGATTGCAAAACCGACCTTTCCTTTGCGATCGCCGACGACGACGAGCGCGCTGAAGCTAAAACGCTTGCCGCCCTTGACGACCTTCGCGACACGGTTTACGCGCACTACCGTCTCGTCGAGTCCGCTGCCGTCCCTTTCGCGGCTACGATACTGCATCAGAAGTTCAACCCCGCTTCGCGAGCCGCGTCGGCCAGAGCCCTGACGCGACCGTGGTACTTATAACCGCCGCGATCGAAGACGACGTGCGTAATGCCCGCCGCCTTTGCTTTCTCTGCGATCGCACTACCAATCGCTTTTGCAGCGGCGAGGCTCGTCTTCGAAGGCAGCTCGGCTCCGACCGATTTGTCGAGCGTGGATACGGCGCCCAAAGTATGACCCCGTGCATCATCGACGAGCATCGCATAGAGATGATGAAGCGACCGTCGCACGCAGAGGCGCGGACGCTCCTGCGTTCCTGAAACCTTCTTGCGCAGCCGGACGTGGCGCTCGCGCCGAGCTTCGGCCTTAACCATTATTTCTTCGCTGCCTTTCCAGCCTTGCCAAGCTTCTTGCGAATCCGCTCGCCTTCGTAGCGAATGCCCTTTCCTTTATAGGGCTCCGGTTCACGCAAGTGCCGGATGTCGGCGGCAACTTGCCCGACAGCCTGTTTGTCGATGCCGTCGACGTGGATCTTGTTCTGTCCCTCAACGGTCAGCAAAACGCCTTTGGGCGCTTCGAAGGCGACCGGGTGCGAGTAACCGAGGCTCAAGTTCAACCGCTCGCCCGACTTCGCAACGCGGTAACCGACGCCGGTAATCTCCAGACTCTTGCGAAAACCCTTGCTGACGCCTTCCACCATGTTCGCGATGAGCGTACGGGTC
>DATDIA010000138.1:0-4779 GCA_036521295.1 Candidatus Cybelea sp.
GGCGGAAATGCCTGCAATGGTGATACGCTGAATCATGTAACTCCATTCGCAATGCCCTGCGACAAGCCTTGGGGGGAGGCGCAGCATCAGTTCGGACCCCCGACGCACCGTCGCCGATGCAGCGTCGGTTGCGTGGAATTATCGTCGTCGTCCTCTGGACCCCGCGCTCGGCCGCACGCAGCCGCCGTGCTCGACCGTACCCACGGCGCCGGTCGCTGTCCAACGGCGCAGCTCTGAGGACCTGCCGGCGACATGAGTTGCCGGGTTGAAGGCTAAGTTGAGCGCAATGCCCGTCGTCTTGAGCCAACGCACCTGGCGTGCCGACGCCGACCCCAAGTACCTCGATCGCGAGGGTGTGATTTACCATTATCCGCGGCAGTATCGAGGTCGGATCAACGACTTCGATCGATTCATCTACTACCGCCCGGCGACGGGGGCGTTGGAGGGAGAGAGGTCGACGTACATCGGCCACGGGGTACTTGCCGCATCGTTCGAGGACTGGGCACGACCGAATCATTGGTTCGTGGACGTCGCCTGGTACGAGCCCTTTGAGCGACCGGTTCCCCTGCGCCAGAACAGTGAATTCGTCGAGACAGAGGGCTCTACGTCGCCGCAGTTCCAGAGCGCCGCACGTCAAATACGAGAAACCGCATACTATCGGATCCTCATGCTCGGCGGAGTTTCGGCACGTCGGGAGTTTGCGCCAATTACCACTGAATCGGTGCTGTCCATCGGCTACTCTGCGCTTATCGCCGAAGCGCCGAGAGACGTGTTTCGTCTGGCCCTGACGATTCCGGAGGGAACGGGGTATGTGCCCTCGGGGAAGGCGCTTCCCAGCGTATACGAGTCCGCAGCGCTGCAAGAACGAGCCCGCAAGGATCACAATGCCACATTGGAGTTGATTCGCCGCTCCGCAGAACGCCTCGGCGGACGCTGCTGGTATAACAATAACATCGACCTGTTCGTACGCTGCGGCGAGCAAGCGCTGCTAGTCGAAGCAAAGAGCTTAACCGACGTGCGGCAGTCGGTGGACAGGATGCGCTATGGAATGGGCCAGCTTTTCGACTACCGAGTGCGCTACAAGGCCGAGGTGGCGGGCGCAGAGCCCGTCTTAGCGTTCGGTGCGCGGCCCGACCGCGCGACGGGCTGGGTGACGACGATCCTCCAGGAGAACGGGATCGCTTTCATCGCAAGGGATGGTCAGCGTCTCGTCCCACTCAATGAACGCGCCCAAGCCCTTGTGATCTGCGCGAACGCAGCGTAGTCGAGGCAGAGCAATATGCAGAGAGTGTAGATGCAAAAAACAATAACCTGGAAGGAGCTGGTGCATGATTTATGCTCGCGGACGTTCTGAAGTACCGCGCACGTTTCGAACAGCACTTCCCGAACAACCGGTTCGTCGATGCGAAGATACGCCAAAGCTTGCAAGTGCTTCGCGACCAAGGCTTTTTGCGTTTCGTCCGACCGGGGCAGTATGAACGAACGGATATCACCCCGGTGTTTAGTCCGATGCTTGATTTCTCCGCGGCGGCGCCCCTCGTCAGTTCGGCACAGATAGCGCGCATCACATTGGAGACCTGGGCGTCGTTCAACCTATATTGCCTCGACTGCGCCAGCGACGCGCTCGATCCGCTGCCGAACAACACTCCCGTTGCAGACTTCAAGTGCTTCGTCTGCGAGCGAACCTACCAGCTCAAGGCCAAAGACGGGCGCTTCGGCCTGCGCATCACAGGCGCCGCCTACGAGCCGACGATCGACTACATCCGTCGTGGGAAGATGCCCGAGCACATCTTCGTCGAGTTCGACAAGCGATTCAACACCGTCGTCTTCGTCGACGCCATTCCCGGCCGCCTCATCACGGCAGATCGCATCATTCCGCGAAAGCCTCTGGCCGCGACGGCGCGGCGCGCCGGCTGGCGGGGGTGCAACATCGTGATCTCTGGCCTGCCGTCGGTGCGCATGGTCGCGCCCGCCGGCATCGAGCGAAGCAAAGTCCGCGGAGAGTGGAAAACTCTCTGAAAGATCAAGCCGACCTGCGAGTCGTCGACATCGCCGCCTTGATGCGCCACGCCCGAAAGTCGGCGACCTATAAGCCTGCGCTGCTCAAAGCGCTGGTACGATGCTGCCGGCAATCGGACGATTTGCGCATCCCGCTTGACGCCATCGGGCGAGAGTTTACGAAGCTGTACTGGAATCAAACGGTCGTCTATCACCTGCGCCAAGCGGCGTCACTCAGCAAGGAATCGACCGCGGTCAAGCTGATTCGGCAAACCGCTCAAGCGTATAAGGCGCACGACCTAGCAGAGTTGCCGGTGGCGGGTCGTGCGAAGATCGACCGCAGGATGTCAAAGCTGCTCACCGTGAACGTCCTAAGCGCCTTTCACGCGAGCAGGCCGCCCGGGATGCCGGTGCTCTATCGCTGGGAGCCTGGTCAAGGCCATCTGGGGATCACGCCGAAAGCTCACGCGTTTCTGAAGACCCAGGCCTCGGCGCTCGAGCTGATAGCGAACTTCTATTGGGCCGAGTTTCTCGAAGGATGTAATCGACTCGCGCCGCGCATCGTGCAGAAGGTTTCGAGAGATGGTGCCTCCCGCAAGTCGCTGCAGAAGTATCTGAAGATCCTGCGCGAGGAGTCGAACGCGCAATGCTTTTACTGTGAAGCGCAACTCGGCGAGCAGCGCGCGCCCACCGTCGACCACGTCATCCCGTGGAGCTTCTTGCTGGAGGACGATCTTTGGGACCTCGTCCTCGCCTGTACCAGATGTAATTCGGGCAAATCCGATTGGCTGCCGGATCGCGTTTTTATTGAAAAGCTTCGGGCGCAACCGCGACCTATCCCGCGGCGGCATATCTCTGGCGATCGGTGAGCCGGAGATCGAGCGGCTCTACGAGGCGGCAGTCTCGGTTGAGTGGCCTCGGTCCTGGTCACCATGAAGAGATACGGAAAGCTCGTCAGGGACCGCATTCCGGAGATGATTCAGCGGGCCGGGAAGACCGCGACGTGGAGGCAACTTCGCGACGACGAGTTTCGTCTCGCGCTCAAGGCCAAAGCCCGCGAGGAAGCTCAGGAGCTTTTCGATGCGGACGACGACGCATTGCTGTCCGAACTCGCCGATCTCGAGGAAGTCGTGCAGGCTATTCTAACGACGTACGGCTATTCTCGCGAAGAGCTCGAGATGGTTCGCGCTAAGAAAAACGAAGACCGGGGCGTCTTTACGCATCGCCTTTTCCTTGAATCGGTCAGCGATTAAAACCCACTACGACGATGCTTCCAGCTTTGGTTGAGCGGGACCGGCGTGCGTTGCGGGTTAAAACGTGGAGACCCCGCGGCGCGGCCGACGTTGGAGCATCAACGTTTACCGCCCGAACGTTCACGATCCGCTTCGCGCGCTCCAAACTTTCGCTGGTCTTCACGAAGCCGATGTTGTCGTCGGCGACGACTACCCAGAGCTCAACCGCAAGACCATTTCCGAAACCGTGTCGCCAGAAGCGCGCTTCGCGCGGGAGCACTTGGACTGGCCGGTGTATGATTCAAAGGCTGGCGAAAGCGTGCGCCTCAAAAAAGAGTAGGAGTGGCCGCCGGTCCTCAGAACGGGATGCATATGATCTCCGATCCGTTTGCAGCATTCAAAGACCGCCAACGCGATATGTGGGCCTCATTCGCCCCTACGGCGACCTTCACGACGCCACCCGCAGCACATATCGTTCGTTTCGCGCATATCGCACCGGGTGACGCGGTGCTCGACGTTGGTACCGGAACTGGCGTTGTGGCGATTACCGCAGCTCGTGCCGGAGCCCGGGTAAACGCACTTGACCTAACGCCCGCATTGCTCGACGGGGCGCGAGAACACGCGCGAATTGCCGGGTTTCCCGAAATTGATTGGGTCGAGGGCGACGCAGAGCGCCTTCCCTATCCCGATGCCTCCTTCGACGTCGTGCTTAGCCAGTTCGGACACATCTTTGCGCCTCGGCCGGAAGTTGCGATCGCTGAGATGCGGCGCGTGCTTAAGCCGTCGGGACGGATCGCGTTTGCGACCTGGCCGCCTGACAAACTCGTCGGAAAGTTCTTCCAGTTCATTGGCCGCAACTCGCCGCCGCTACCGCCGGGTGTCCCGCCACCGGTGCTCTGGGGCGACGAGAGCACCATCAGGCAACGCCTCGCAACTGGTTTCGAGGAGCCGGCGTTTGAGCTCGGCGTGATGACCGTTCCCGCCTTGAGCCTCCCGCACTACCGCATGTTTATGGAGCGTTCCGTGGGTCCAATGGAAAAACTCGTGGCGAGTTTAGCCGGCGAACCGGAGCGTCTCGAAGCAATCCGCCGCGAGTTCGACCAAATCTGCGAACCGTATTTCACCGATAACCTCGTATCGCAGGAATATCTTTTGGCTCGAGCCGCGGCGAAGCCCTAGCCGCGATGCGCTGCGCCATATTCGGCATCGCCACGCTTCTGTTGACGGCGGCTGCGAGTCCGCCGCCGTCCGTGCAAAGCCTCCTGCGCGACCGCATACGCTACGTATTCGTCATCTACCAAGAGAACCGGTCGTTCGACCATTACTTCGGCACCTTTCCCGGAGCCGAGGGCATCTACACGGATGCGGCCCACGCGCACGGGTTCTCGCAATATAACCCGGTCGCGAACCGGCAAACGACAGCGTTCCGTGTCAGCACCCCCGATCTCGGCCTGCTGAACAACGCACGCACACTCGTCGACTCCGGCATCAACGATGGTAAGATGGATGGCTTCGTCGCTGCAGAGATCGCCTGGGCGCAGAAGCTCCC
>DATDIA010000139.1:0-9766 GCA_036521295.1 Candidatus Cybelea sp.
GCCGGACGCGCGCAACTCGAGCGCATAGCCTGCCACGACGAGATAGACACGATCCGCATGCTTGGCGAGCCGCTGGACCATGCGGCCCATCGCGTCGCGAAAAAGCCGTCCCGAGGCTGCAACCGGCACCAAGTCCCAACCGATCTGTTCGCTAACCGCAATAACTTCTGCCGGCGACGCGAGAATCGCATCGACGAACTCGGCTGCCTCCTCGTCGAGCTGCGATTCCAGTACCCTGTAGTCGATTTCGAGAAGCTCGATTTGCGCGGCAATTCGCGCCGCCAGCCACGTGCCGAGAGCATCGACGAGAAGACACGTTTTCGGCGCAGCGTCGCGAAAGAGCACGAGCTGGGCCTCGTGCGGCATGGCAGCGGTTTCGACCGTTCGCCATGACGCGGGGCGGTCGCGAACGTGACGCGTGAGACGCGCGCGCCATTCGATATCCTCCGGCGACCCGGCGGCCGTCGCGACGTACGTTACCTCGAGTCCGCTCTCCCGCGCCAGCCTGACGCCGAATGCGCTCTTGCCCGAACGTACCGGTCCGGTTATGAGGACCACCGCCATCGCCTGCGCCATTCGATTTAAGCGGCATGGCGCCCCGTTGCGGCGAAGTTCGTGTTGCGAGCATGCTGCTGAACATCTTGAGTATTGCGCTCGGCATCATCGTCATCGTGCTGACGCTGAGTGACGTCTTTCAGTCCGTCGTTATGCCCCGGGCCACGGCACGGCGCTATCGCATCAGTTTCTGGGTCTGGCGCTGCGCGTGGTACTTCTGGCCGAAACTTGCGTGGCGCCTCCATGCAAGCGATGGCGATCTTCGCGAGGACTTCTTCGCGGTTTTTGCGCCGTTCATGTTGTTAGCGTTGATCGGGCTTTGGGTGGTGCTGCTCGTTGTGGGGTTCGCTCTGGTGCTTTGGGGGATGCGCAGCGGCATCGCCCCCGGGCACGCGTCGTTCGGGACCATGCTGTACTTCGCTGGGAGTTCGCTGCTGACGATCGGATTTGGAGACGTGGTCGGCCGCGCCGCATTACCGAGGTTCGTTTCGGTGCTTGCGGGTCTGGCCGGCCTCTCGCTCCTTTCGATCTTGACGGCCTTTCTTTTCGCGATCTTCGGAGCGTTCCAGCAACGGGAAACTTTCGTCGTCACCACAGCCGCACGCGCGGGGACGCCGCCCAGCGGCGTCAATTTGCTCGCGATCGCCGGCTACTCGCGGACGCAAAACGATCTGCCTTCCTTGATGATCGATTCGCAACGGTGGGCCGCGGCGCTAATGGAGAGCCACCTCGCCTATCCGGTACTTGCGTTCTTCCGATCGAGCCACGACGATCAATCGTGGGTCGGCACGCTCGGAACGCTGCTCGACGCCGCCACGCTCATAATGACGACGACCGATGGCGTGCACGCTGGGCAGGCCGGCATTTTTTACAGCGTCGGCCGCCATGCTGCTCGGGACCTCGCGCGCTACTTTCGCGTTCCCGCTGCGGAGGAGAGCGTCGGGATCGAGCGCTCGGAGTTCAAGCACGCGTGCGAGCGCCTCGTCTCGGCGGGATACAAACTACACGATGGCGACGACGCGTGGAGCCGCTTTGCCGCGCTACGTTCCGGATACGCCCAGCGGCTCAACGCGCTGGCTCGCTTCTTTGAGATTCCACCATTGCAATGGGTGGGCGACCGCTCGACGATAAATGTTGCGCCACACGGCGAATTCAAAACCCGTGACGTCGGTCGTAGCGGTGGAGAAACTTCTTAACATCGTCGACGGGCAGCGCGAAACCGATGCTGCGTTCCTCATCGAAACGCGACTCCGCGACTCCAACGACTTCGCCGGTGTCGACGATGAAGACGGGCGCGCCGCTTTCGCCCGGGACGATCGACAGCGTTACTTCGAGCGCATCTTTGCGTATCGATGAAAGTCGTCCGGCATTCAGTGAAGTGGCTAAACCGAGCCCCTCGTCGTCGAACTCGTCGGGGATGGGATAACCCAGCAGCGCGACTTCCCGTCCCACGTCGTCTTGCAGATGCGACGACGACCCGAGTGCAATCGTTGGGAGGCGCGGTCGCGGCGTACGAAGCAACGCGAGATCGAGGTCCTCGTTCGATGCGACGACTCGCGCGGGTGCCTTCCAGCGGTTGCCAATCGTAATGCGAAGGTCCCACGCACCGTCGATTGCGTGCGCAACCGTGAGTATCTCGCTTCCCCAATGTCCCGAAGCGACAACGAAGCCGGTGGCGTACGCGTCGTCGTAGCGACCTTTTTTGTTCTCCGGCGGCACGCGCATCGACAAGAGAACGACGGCAGGTCGTAGGCGGTGCACCGTTGCCACGACGGCGTCGTCAGCGTTACGGCCGCATCCGGTCGCAGCGAGAAAGGCCAGCGCGGCGACGCAAGCAGCCTTCGATAAGGTCATGTGAGGCACTCGCTCAGTGCGGCGCGCAGTGAATCGAGGCCTGCTCCCGTCGTCGCGCTGACGCACAACGTGCCTACTATTCCCGATGCTTCGGCCACCGCCAGGTCACACTTGTTGAACACGCAGAGCTTGCGGGTGCGATCAAGCTCGAGCTCGTGCAGAAGCGCTTCAACCGCACGGCGTTGACGGGGCCACTGCGGATTGCTCGCATCGACCACGTGCAACAGAAGATCGGCCTCGCGCAACTCCTCCAACGTTGCGCGGAATGCATTCACGAGATCTTTCGGAAGGTCCGTGATGAAGCCAACCGTATCCGCGATCCGAACGTACACGCCGGGCTTGAGGTAGGCACGGCGAATCGTCGGATCGAGCGTTGCAAAGGGGCGATCCGCAACGTAGGCATTGCTGCGCGCCAATGCGTTGAGCAGCGAAGTCTTTCCCACGTTGGTGTATCCGACGAGCGCAACAAGACGCTCGCGATGCGGCGGAGATCGCCGGACGGCCCGCTGGCGTCGAACGTCGGCGAGTAGCCGGTTGAGAACGCTGATACGTTCACCGATGCGGCGGCGGTCGACTTCCAGCTTGGTTTCGCCGGGTCCGCGCGTGCCGATCCCACCGCCCAATCGCGAGAGATCGGCACCGATACCGATCAGGTTCGATTGCCGGTAGCGCAGCTGAGCGAGCTCGACTTGGAGCTTCCCCTCTC
This sequence comes from Candidatus Cybelea sp., assembly GCA_036521295.1. Taxonomy (GTDB): domain Bacteria; phylum Vulcanimicrobiota; class Vulcanimicrobiia; order Vulcanimicrobiales; family Vulcanimicrobiaceae; genus Cybelea. The sequence continues at coordinate 3,116 of DATDIA010000139.1, forward strand.
GGCTGCGCGCGTGGCGCGCGAAAACGTCGAGAATCAGCATCGTGCGATCGACGATCGGCAGTGGCACGATCTTCTCGAGATTCTTGCGCTGCCGGGGTCGTAAATCGTTAAGGATCAGGAGCAGATCCGCGCGAACGTCGCTCGCGCGTTGCAAGATCTCGAGGGCTTTGCCGCTGCCCACGAGGGTCGCCGCATCGACGGCAGCGCGGCGCTGTACGATGCGATCGAGCACCTTTGCACCAGCCGCCTCCGCGAGCGCTTCGAACTCGGCGAGCTCCGGCTCGATCGGATGCGGTGAAATGCGCGTCTCGACGGCGACGACGAGAGCGCGCTGCTTCATGGAGTCGCGACTGCCAACGGCATTAGTCGACTGACGAGCCACTGCAAACCTTGGTTGTACGATGGGCCGGGACGTTCGATGATGTCCGGATCGACGGAGTACACGCGATGGAGACGTACCGCGCGAAGACTGCGCCACGGCTCCCGATCGAGCGCGGCGTCGAGATGCGTCGCCGCATCGGCCACCAGGAGGTCGGGCTGATGGCGAACCAAGGCTTCGGCGCTGTATTGACCGTATGCGCCGTGCAGGTCGCTTGCCGCATTCGCGCCGCCGGCAAGCGCGATCAGCGTCGCGATGTACGAGTCGGCGCCCGCAGTCCAAATCGGAGCACTGCCGAGCACGACGAAAACGCTGGGATGGCGAAGGTACGCCTTGGTTTGCGCGTGCAGCCGGGCGGTTTCACGGCGTAAGCGCGCAATCGTCGCATTGGCTTCGCGCCGGTGGCCCGTTAGCGTGCCAATCGTTTGCAAGTTTTCGAATATTTCGCTATACGAGTCGTCCGGTAGAAGCACGACACCGACGTGCGCGCGGCGCAGCGGTTCGGTCAAGCGCCCCTGCGCCGGAATCCCGATGACGACGCTGGGCCGCAGCTCGAGAATGGCTTCCGAATCGACGCTGCTCGAATCTGCGATGCGCGGCAGCAGCTTGGCTTGCGGCGCGTCGGTGAAGGCGGAAACCGCGACTATCTGTGAGCCGGCGCCGATGGCGTACATGTCGTCGGCGAACGACGGCACCAACGTAACGACCCGCGGCGCCGCGCCGCGGCTCGCCGAATTGGCGGTACCGTTGACGTCATGCGCGGCGCACGCACCAAGCATCGCACACCACACCATCGCAAGAAAGATCGCGCGCATCGCCTTCGAGTTACGCAAGAAGGAAGGCCACGCCCTTTGGAAAATGCGCTGGGTACGTTTGCGCGTGGGAAGCCGGTGTGAGGCCGGCACGGTCGCGCCACTGTATGCGGGAAGCCGCCCGAGTCACTGTCCTAGGATGGGAAGGCTCGGGCACCGGGGTGAGGATCCGCAAGTCAGGATACCGTCGCAAACGTCGTAGCATCATCCGCCTCGCGCAAAGGAAAGGATTTCGATGTTTTCAACGGTAATTGCCGCGCTCGTCGCGGTCGCTCCCTCACCTTCGCCTTCCCCCACGGTCGGTCCGCAAATCGCGCACGTCGTGACGAGCGACCGAAGTCTCGAGTCCGCGGCGCGAACGGCACGCACGACCTACGTCGTTACTGCGGCGCAGATTGCACGCGACGGCGATCGCACCGTCGCCGATGCGATCGAAGAGGTTCCCGGAGTCGACCTCATTCGTTACGGTGCCTTCGGCGCAGCCTCGACGGTTGGTATTCGTGGCAGTTCGTCTGCGCAGATCTTAGTGCTCGTCGACGGCTTGCCGATGGCGGGCAGCCAAATCGACGATATCAATCTCGATCAGTTTTCCGTCGACGGGGTCGACCGCATCGAGGTCGTGGAAGGCGGCGGCTCGACACTCTACGGCTCCGGCTCGATCGGCGGCGTTATCAACATCATCACGGCACCGCAGCCGACTCGCAGCAGCGCAACGCTTTCAACGGGATCGTTTGATGAATCGACCTACCTTTTGCAAACGCCGTACTTAAGCTTTACGCACACGTATGCTGCAAACGGCTATTCCGTCGAGAACGCGCCGAATCGCCAAAACGCTCAAGCGGACTTGACCGGTTTGACCGCTCGTTACGCACACCAGTTTGGCGCCATCGACGTGACGCTCAGCGGGGATATCGTCAACGCTCTCTCCGGAACGCCCGGCGAGCTCGGGTACTTCTCGCCGACCAGCGAGCAGAACAACGTTAACCGCAACCTGCGACTGAATTTGGAACGCCGAGGGTCGCGCTCCTCAAGCTCACTCGAGCTGGGCGATTCCTCGCAAGATCTCTCGTACACGTGCAACACGCCGGTAGACTCGAACTGTCCGAACGCCGCCTATCCGACGCCCGCGCCGGGGATGGCTTCAAATCCGCCGTACGCCCAGGTTCTCTACGATCAGCATTGGATGGCGAGCCTGCGCAACGTCGTCGGCGACGATCGCGAGAGACTCGTCTACGGCCTCGACCTGATGCGCGGCTTTGCGCGCGTCGATCAGGGCACCGGCGGTGGCTCAGCGCAGTCCGCCGACAACTCGCCGATCTTGGACGCCTACGCGCAGACCGCGGCGTACGCGCAGTCGCAGTGGTTTGGACGCAATGGTGAACAGGTCTACGCCGGTCTGCGCGCGGAACGCGACGGCGGGGTTGGAGGCGCCTATTCGCCCTCCGTCGGCGGCATCGCGCCGCTGGGCAACGCTCTTGTGCTGAAGGTCAACGCCGCTACCGCCTTCCGGGCACCGACGGCCGAAGAGCTCTACTACCCCGGCTACTCCAATCCAAATCTGGTGCCGGAGCGGACGCGGGTTGCGGATGCCACGCTCGTCGCGCCGACGCTCTGGGGCGGAGTCACATTCGGCTGGTTCACGACCAGCGGTACGAACTTGATCGTCTCACCGCCGCCGACATACGTTCCGGAGAACGTTGGCCTCGCGTCGATTGCCGGACTCTCACTGGGAGTGACGACCTTGCCCCTTCACCGATGCGTCGCGACTCTCGACGTCACGAATCTCTACCGCGCGCAGGATCTGCAAACCGATTCGCGTTTGCCGGGTCGCGGTCCGGTTTTCGCGGTGAGCGTTGGCTTACGCTACGTGCCTGCAGCCAATAGCAGGTTTGACGGCTTTCGGATCGTCGCTAGAACGCAAGGGCCGCAAGAGAATCCCGATCCGTACTTGTCGCCGGCTTACGCCGTCTATCAGCCCTCCACGTTCACGCAGGTGGACGCCGATATGGGCTATCGGCTGACGCCGCGATTCGTTGTGGCCTTACGCGGCTACAATCTGGGCAACGATCGTTATGCGTTCTTTGCCGGGTATCCGATGCCGGGCCGATCGTTCACCGTCGAGTTGCGCAGCCGTTGAGAGCAATCACCGCCGCCGCGCTCGTGCTGCTCGCACCAGTTGCGGGCGCGGCGAGTTTGCTCGTCGGCGGAACGCCGCTTTCGATCGGCCAAGTCTCCGCTCAACTTTTGCATCCGCATGAATCGGGCGTGCTCAATGCGATCGTCTGGCAGTTGCGCCTTCCGCGCGTGTGCATCGGCGCGACGGTCGGTGCGTCGTTGGCGTTGTGCGGCGCACTGCTGCAAGGCATGCTCCGCAATCCGTTAGCCGATCCGTACCTCATCGGCGTCAGCGCGGCCTCGGCGGCCGCCATCGCCCTTGCGGTTCTGGCGGGTGTTGCAGCCGACGCGACGCCGGGCATCGGCTTTATTGCCGGACTCGGTGCCGCGCTGCTCGTCGCGGCGCTCGCGCGCCGCGGCAGCGGAATCGATGCTACTCGCCTGATCCTGGCCGGGGTTTCACTCTCCACGCTCTTCGCCGCGACCATCACGCTCGCCGTCGTGCGCGCTCAGTCGAGCGATTATGCGAGCACGATTTTGGCGTGGCTGGCGGGATCGATGGCGGGACGCGGCTGGCACGATCTGGCCATCGCCTCGCCGTACGTGGTTATGGGAGTACTGCTGACTATCGTCTCGAGTGCACCACTGAACGCGCTTCGGATCGGCGAACTGCGGGCACGGGCCGTCGGACTCGACGTCGCTCGGGCCCAATGGGTCATCCTCGCCGCTTCTGCGCTGCTGGCCGCAAGCAGCGTGGTTTTAGCGGGACTCGTCGGTTTCATCGGGCTGATCGTACCGCACCTCGCGCGCCGTCTGGTCGGATCGGATGCTCGCGCACTCTTGCCGGCCTGCGCTGCCATCGGTGCCGCGCTCTGCATGCTCGCCGACGCGGTCTGCCGGCGTATCGTAGCGCCGGCCGAGCTTCCAATCGGTGTTCTGCTGGCATTTATCGGTGTGCCGACGTTCCTCTATCTCTACCTTCGCCCGGCTACGTCCGCAAGCGGTGGCAGCATATGATCGAGTTGCGCGACGTTGCGCTGAGCGTTGGCGAACGCCCCTTGCTCACGCAGGTCGAAGCCGACGTCGTCAACGGTGAGTTCGTTGCGCTGCTAGGCCCCAACGGTGTGGGCAAGACGACGCTGCTGCGCGCAGTTGCGGGGCTGCACCCGCTCGAGGGCGGAACGATTTTGCTCGACGGAACGCCGACCGCGCAACTCAGCCCGATGGCACGCGCACGCCGCATAGCGTTCGTAACCGGTGACGAAGTTTTCCTCGACGCGCTCTGCGTTTCCGACGTCGTATCGATCGGCCGATTTCCTTATCATCGCTGGTGGGAATGGCAAACGCGCGTCGCCGATGCGAGCGCCGTGGCGGGCGCGCTTGCATCGGTTCGCATGGAGGCGTTCGGCGCACGTGTCTTTTCGACGCTCAGCGCGGGCGAACGTCAACGAGTGTGGATTGCACTCGGCTTAGCTCAACAAACGCCCGTTCTTCTTCTCGACGAACCAACCAGCCATCTCGACGTACGAGTCGCGCACGAGATTCTCGCGCTATTGCGCACCTTGGCGCGGACCGGAAAAACCGTCGTTTGTGCGCTTCACGACCTCAACGAGGCCGCTGCTTATGCCGACCGCATCGCGCTTCTCGGCGGCGGAACGCTTCTCGCGTTGCGTGAGCCCGACGCGCTTCTGAGCGACTCGCTCATCGAAGAGGTTTACGAAATCGCGATGGAGCGCGTTCGCCTTCCCGGTCGCCGTCTGCGCGTCTTTGCGCGAGAGTCGGGAGAGACTACGGACGATCGTGCCGCAATCGAAGATCCGAACCGAGCACCCACCGCTTGAGTCCGTGTTGGGGTCCGGTCGTAATCAAAACGCCGATCGCGTCGTCGGGTTGATTGAATACCGGCGATTCAATGTAGTTGGGAATACAGGTGATGACGCTCGCGTGCGTGCCCGGTGCAACCAATACCGCGTGCGGCAGCATCGCCCGTGCGACGTCAAACGACGCGGCATTGTATTCCCGCAAGCGTGCGCGCGAGTCCCAAATCAGCACCGACGGATCGTCGGTCGTGCTGTAGAGCACGACGTTGTCGCCGGGGTGCACCTTGCAATCGGCCAAGGCGGGTTCGATCACCGCCAACCATGCGAGGAGCAGCACGACTGCGAACTTAGACACGACCCGGCGCTCCATCCAGCAGCCGAATCGCGAGGATCGCCAAATCGTCGCGCAAGCGGCCGCCGCCGCGAGCTCGGACCGCCGCTACGAGTTCGTCTGCCAGCTGCTGGGCGTGGGGGTCGGCGCGCGCGATCAGTTCCATCGCGCCGCCTTCGAGCAGCTGCTTTCCTTCGCTATTGCGGACTTCCGTCAAGCCGTCCGTCGTGAGCACGAGCATGTCCCCGCCGGCGAGGTCGATGGTCTTGGAGTAGAACGGCTCCTCCATCACCCCGAGAACGGGTCCCGTCACAGGCAACTGCTCTACGCCGCCGCCCCGGCGCAGGTACGCACAATCGTGTCCCGCGCTGCCGTATTCCAATCGAAAAGCGCCGGTATCGAGCACGCCGACGAACATCGAAACGAACAGATACGGGTTCCCGACCGCTTTGGCAAATGCGACGTTGAATTCCGCGAGAATCGCGGCCGGCTCGCTTTGACGTAAAGCGATCGCACGGATCATGAATTTGGTGAAGGCGGTCAGCACCGCCGCATCGACTCCTTTCCCGCTGATGTCGGCGATCAAGACCAACGCGCGGTTATCCGACAGACGATAGATGTCGAAGACGTCTCCGCCAACCGCCGACTGGCTCGTCGCCGAGAGATAGGCGCTTCCCACCTCGCAGTGCGGCAGGGGGACCGATTCGCTGCTAAACGCTCGCTGCAAGATTTTGGTAATCGTTCGCTCTTCCTCGAGCTCCCGATTGAGGCGCGAGCGATACGCGTTGAAGAGTATCGCGAGCAGCCCGAAAACCAACACCCACAAAGCACGCGCGTATGACGACCGATCGAGCTGAAGCTGCGTGCTACGAGCCAGAGCATTGCCGGTACCGGCCAACTCTTCGCGCATCGCAGCCACCGTGCGCGTCTCATAATCTGAGAAGAGTTTGTTACGTTTGTCGAGTTCGACGAGGCGCCCCGGGTGCCGAAGCCACGGCCCCGCGACGTCGGTCCGCCAACGCGATTGCAGGCTCCCGTAAACGGCGAGCAGCTCTCCTGCGGCGGTCACCTGCTGTTGACGCAAAATTCCTCGAATGACCCCTTCGGTGTCGTCATAGCCGGTTGCGGCTTGCCGATACTGCGCGACGTAAAACGGATCTCGGGTCAAAGAGTAACCCCTCAGTGAGTTCTCTT
>DATDIA010000140.1:0-7832 GCA_036521295.1 Candidatus Cybelea sp.
AGCGCGGTTGAAATGCTCGGTGATCGGATCTTACAAGGCGACATTGCGCGCGCTTCACTTCGCGAACTCGAGGCATTCATGAACGGCAAGGGAAGCGCCGCCTTGGCGTCGCTGTCGGCAGAGAACTACGATCAACGCGTCAGCGGTGCAGTCTATCTCGCTATGGCGACGCCCGCGTACCAGCTGAATTGATGACACGATGAAAAGACGAAATTTCTTGCTCGCTACTGCCTCGGGACTGGCGGTTGTCGCAAACACCCAGCACGTCTTCGCGCGCGCGCTCGCCCAAACACCACTGCCGGGATTGCCGGGCAGCGAGAGCCGATGCCTTGTTTTGATCAACTTGTACGGCGGTAACGACGGTTTGAACTGCGTCGTGCCGCATGGCGACGATCGCTACTATCAGCTGCGACCGGGGTTGGCGGTCGCCCGCAACGACGTCTTGGCAATCGATGCGCACGTCGGCCTGAACCCGCAAATGCGCTCGTTCAAAGCGCTCTACGACAAGCGAATGGTTGCGATCGTTCAGGGCGTCGGATACCCCAATCCCGATCACTCGCATTTCCGGTCGACGGAAATCTGGCAGACGGCCGCACCGGATCGGTACGAGCATACCGGCTGGCTCGGCCGTTATTTCGACGAGGCCCGCCTCGCGCGCGAGAATCTCTTCAAGGGGGTCGCCGTTTCGAAAATCTTGCCCGAAGTACTGGTCTCCAATCACACCGATGTTCCCGCGGTTCCGGGGCTCGGCGATTATGCGATGATGGCAGACCGAAACGCGCTCGCGCGCAATGCTTTTGCGCGTCAAGCACACGATCGCGCCCTTCCGTTCGAGTCGCCGTATTTAGCTCACGTCATGGAGATCGAAGATAACGCGCAGCGCAGTTCCGAGGAACTGCCAAAGCTCGTCGCCGGATATACGGCGAAGGCCTCGTACCCTTCCACCGGGCTTGGACGGAGCCTCGCGCTGGCGGCGCAGATCGTGGGCAGCAATCTTGGAACGAAGGCAATTTACGTCGAGCATGGCTCGTTCGACACCCACGTCAGCCAGAAGACGACGCAGGATCGCCTCCTCATGCAGTTCTCCGAGGCGATCGCCGCTTTCTACGAAGATCTCGCCGCGCATGGCAACGACCGTCGCGTCTTGACGCTCACGTTCAGCGAGTTTGGACGGCGCATCGAGGAGAACGGAAGCCGCGGCACCGATCACGGCGAGGCCTCTCCGCTCTTCCTGATCGGCGGCGGCGTCAAGGGCGGCCTCTATGGAACGGCGCCCGACCTCGCCGCGACGAACATGGGGAACGTGCGCTTCGCCGTCGATTTTCGCAGCGTTTACGCAACCGTACTCGAGCGGTGGCTCGGCCGGCCGTCGGCGATGGTTCTGAACGGTCAATTCGGGCAGTTGCCCGTACTCGCCTAGCTTGAGCTCCTCGATCCTCTTCCTGGGAAGCGGCGGCGCGCGCTTCGTCGTTGCTCGTCAGTTGCGCGCCTCAGGTGGAATGTGGATGCGATTCGACACCACGCAGATCCATGTCGATCCGGGTCCGGGCGCTCTCGTACGCGCCCTATCTCATGTTCCGCCGTGCAACCCGCGCGAGCTCGATGCAATCGTCCTTTCGCATAAGCACCTCGACCATTCCGGCGACGTCAACGTGCTGATCGAGGCGATGACGTCAGGCGGATTCCGGCGGCGCGGCGCCGTGCTTGCGCCGGCCGACGCCTTCGACTACGAGCCGGTCGTGTTGCCATACGCGTGCCGTTTCGTCGAGCGCGTCGAGCGGCTCGAGCCAAGCAGCGGTCCCTATCTGATCGGCAAGGTGGAACTCTACACCTCGATCCTCCACCTGCATGCGGTCGAAACGCACGGACTTCACTTCGTCCACTCCGGTATCCGCGTCGCATATCTTCCTTGCGGCCGGTACTTCGATGGACTCGTCGCCGATTATGCCGAACACCGTCCCGACGTATTGATCGTTAACGTGCTGCGCTACGGGGACGCGATGAACGTCGACCATCTCACTTGGCCGGACGCTCGCCGCGTCGTTGCCGAGGTGCGTCCGAAGGTTGCGGTCTTTCAACACTTTGGAACGAAGATGCTTGAGGCCGATCCGCCCCGGCTGGCAGCGCAACTCGAGGACGAGCTCGGGCTGCGTGCCATCGCTGCCTACGATGGATTCGTTTTGGATTTGGAGACGGAGATCGCGGCGGTTGCCGGTTAGTAGGGCGGGCGTTCCGGATGCGGCGGGGCGCTTGGAACTCGCATTGGGAGTCGCGTGCTGCCGCTGAACTCTTGGCGCACTTGCGGGTGCTCGTTCATCGACCCGTTGTAAAGATAGACCGATCCGTTCTTCGAAGTGGCGGTGACAACGGGACCGCCGCCGCCGACCGTAGCCTGCTTCGTCATGGGATCGCCGCGCACTTCGGCCTCATCTTCGAAGCTGGAAACAACGTGGCCCGAGCCGCTGTGCGCGCCGATTTGGGCGCCGCCGCGGACACCGAGCGCGACGTTCCCGTGATCCGACTCGAACCGCGCGAGACCGGGTTCGAAGTTTCCGTTGTCGTAAACGATCGAGCCGTAGGTGCTGGTCGCCTGGATTTGATGGCTGGTGCAACCCTCGAAGAGCATGTCCCCGGTTGCCGTACGCACCCTCAATCGATCGAACGAAGAGTCCGTCGCGACCACGCGGCCGCGAAGCGATTCCACAAATCCCGTGCCGCTGATGGCGTTTAACGAGATGGCGGCAGCTCGCGCGTGGGCGATGAAGACGCCGTGATAGTTGTCGATCGTAAGGTGTCCCGCCCGCTGCTGAACCACCAGCATCGCGGTACCGCGTGGAATCGTGATCGTCATCTTCCCGCTTCCACGCACCATGATCGCATCGTGATCTCCGTCCGGCAGCTCGGGCATCTCGAACGATTCGGCTGGAAGAGTTACCGTACCGTGATCGGTCTCAATTTGGTCGGACGCAAATTGAAGCTGCTTGGGAAACTGTTGAATCGACTGCTGGCGCATGTCCGTAGGTCGCTCTGAGGAGATCAGAACCTGCGGGCGATCCCAGGTCTGAATCGATACCTGGCCGCGGTTAACGTGCACGTTGACGATCGGGGTTGGGCCAATGTCGTACTGCTCGTCGGCGCGCACCGGCGCCGCGAAAGCCGACCAAGACATCGAGGCGACGAGCGTTACGAGTGCTCCCCGCCACCAGCTACCGCGCACGAATACATTGTATCGGGGGCACCTCCGGGCCATCATGAGAGATGGGTGAACGGAAGCTTCATGCGCGGTAAGACGACGCGAATGAGCGCGCCGCCGCCCGGCGCACGGTCAGCCGTAGCCTCGCCTCCGTGGACGCGAGCAATCGAGCGGACAATTGCCAGGCCAAGGCCGGTTCCAGGAACGATGCGCGAGCGTGCTTTGTCGGCGCGGTAGAAGCGCTCAAAAATATGGGCGCGCTCCTCTTCCGGAATGCCGGGGCCGCTGTCGGCCACTTCGATCCATGCCGTTTCGCCGTTCTGGCCGACTCGCACGTTGACGCTTCCGCGATCCGTGAACTTGATTGCGTTGTCGATGAGATTTCCGACCATCTGGCGCAGCAAGTGCGCGTCGCCGTAGACGATCGGCGTGCCGTCGTATTTAAAGTCGAGGCTGATTTGCTTTTCGGCGGCGCGAGGCGCTGCGCTTTGGGCGACCTCGCTGGCGATCTGCGCGAGCGAGAGGGGCTCCTTTGGTATTTCATCGCCGCGGTCGGCCTTTGCAAGCGTGAGCATTCCGTTGACCATACCGGCGAGATCGGCACTCTCGCGGGCGATCGTTTCCAAGCTTTCGCGGCGAATGGTTCGGTCCTGATCGCCCCACCGCAGGAGCATCTGCGCGTTGGCGTTGATTGACGTCAGCGGCGTCTTGAGCTCGTGCGATGCGTCGGAGATGAATTGGCGCTCTCGCGCGAAGGCTTCGGCTAGCCGCGCGAGCAGGCCGTTAAAGCTGGTAGCCAACCGCCCGATTTCGTCGCGTCTGCGGCGCAATGCGAGCCCACGCAGCCGTCCGTCGAAGGTGCCGGCGGCGAGTGCGAGACGATCCAAGCTGATTTCGCGCATCTCGCGCGAGAGTTCGTTGATCGGCGTCGTGACTTGCGACGCGAGCACGATCGAGAAGATGACCACGGCTGCCGCGGTCGTTCCGAGCACGACCTCGATCGCTTGCCGAGCACGAGCGAAGGTCCGCTGCAAGGTATCGAGCGGCTCGGCCACATGGATGATTGCGGAGTTACGCCCCTCTTTAAGATAACGATCTTCGACCAGAAATGAACGGCCTCCGATCGTTTCTTCACGAAATGCGACGTCGTGCGCGGCGGAGAGTTTCGGATTCGGGGGAATGGTCAGTCCCCCCAGATTCGCGGTCTTCGCCAGCGGGTATCCCTCGCCGGAGTCGACCTGCACGTAGCTATTCGCCGTATTCCACGTCGCGAGATTGCTGCTGTTGAAGAGGAACTGGAGCGTACCCAGCGACGAGTCCTCGAGCGAGAACGGCGTCGCGGACTGTTGTGCGAACTGCACGATCGCGTGCATCGTTGCATTGACGCTCGTCTCGGCTTGATCGTAGAGTATTTGCTGAAAACGCCAAACGATGATTCCGCTCATCGCCGTAATCGCGACGATCAGCACGAGCGAATATCCCAGTGCTATCCGCCACTTCAGCGACATGAGCTACGCACGGAAAATGGCCGCCATTTTTCAACAAACTCTTGATCGAGACCGAACGCTGGACGTGGGCGATGAGAAGGCTCCAACTTTTTCGGGCCAGCCATGGAGGGCTGCTTCAAAGCTTGCTGACCCGAAAAAGTGGAGCAGCAAAAGCGAAACACGGATGTGGAGCGACGAGCGGCTTCGAACAGCGCATGTCCAAGCGAAGCGGCCATCAGAAGAACAAACCTAATCTTTAATCGTATAGCCCACGCCTCGTACCGTCGTGATCAGCTTATCGTCGAATCCGTCGTCGATCTTGCCGCGCAGGTAGCGGATGTAGACGTCGATGAGGTTGGAATCGCCGAGAAAGTCGCTTCCCCAAACGCCGTTGAACAGCTCGTCGCGCGTGTGGACTTTGTTGCGGTGCAAGAGCAGATATTCGAGCAAGGCGTACTCTTTAGCGGTCAGCGCGATCGACTTTCCACCGCGATGCACTTCGTGGCGGTCGCGGTCCATCACGACGTCGCGGTACTCGATCACGTTGCCGTGCGGCGTGCGCTCGCGGAGGCGCGCGCGAACCCGCGCGAGCAGCTCCTCGGTTGAAAAGGGCTTGGTCACGTAATCGTCCGCGCCGACGTCGAGGCCGGCCACGCGGTCGGGCACGCGATCGCGCGCCGTGAGCATGATGATCGGAACGCGGCTTTTGGCGCGGATTCGCTTGCAGACTTCGATGCCGTCCATGCGGGGAAGCATCAAGTCCAAAATGACCAGGTCCGGCTCCTTGAGTGCTTTTTCGAGGCCAGATAACCCGTCACGGGCTATCTCGACCTCATATCGCTCGTGTTCGAGTTCGAGCTGCAAGACGCGGCTGATTGCCGCATCGTCCTCGATGACCAGGACCCTATACGAACGTCGTTCCGGGGGGGCGTGCTTCTCCATGCCGATACTTTATCGGCTGGCGCTCCTTTCGGACCTGTGCGGGGCGAGCGCGGCGGGTTGGGATCCGGTGAAAAGCGTGAGCCACAATGCAGTCGCGCCGCCGGCGCCGAGCCAAGCGAGGACCGCCGCGTTCGAGAAGGCCCGCGATAGCGCCGAAGCGATGGTTGCGAGCGTATGGACGAAAAGGTCGCCGCCTCCCAGCACGAGCATGACCACGAGCCAAAGCGCGACCGCGCCCACCGAGCCGAGCACCGCAAGTTCGGGGAACGAAAACGCCGGCGCCGGGCGGTAGGCCGTTGCGAGCAAGATCGAGGTGCGCAAGCCTTTGGGCGGCTCCTCGAGCGGAAGCTCTAAAATAGCGCGTTCGAGTGCCTCGTCGGCACTCGGCCATCCATGTCCGTCCATCTTCACGATTCGGTTACCTCCATTGCACTCAGAAGCCTGCGCAGTTGCTCCTTTGCGCGAAACAAATGTGTTTTTACCGTGCCGAGCGGCAGACCTAACACGGTCGCGATCTCTTCGTACTGTCTGCCTTGCAGATGAAAGAGCGTGACGACGGTGCGGTATTTCTCAGGCAGCGCGTCTATCGCCGCGCGGAGGCGAGACGCCTCGTCGAGAGCGATAACCCGGTTCTCCGGTCCCGGCGATGCGTCGGCGCGATCGGGCAGCTCTTCGCTCGCGAAATGTTTGCGCCGGTTCAGGCGGTCGCAACAGGCGTGATAGGCGATTGCGAAAATCCAGGTCGAGAATTTGGCTTCCGGCCTAAAGGTCCGCAGGCTGCGAAAGGCCTTAAAGAAGGCTTCTTGCGTAGCGTCACGGGCTTCCTCGACGTCGTGCAGCGTTCGGTAGGCAAGGTGATAGACGGCGCGGTCGTACCGTTCGACGAGCGTCGCAAAGCCTTCGGAATCGCCCCCAAGCGTCATGGTCACCAGATCACCGTCCGTAGGCTCCGCTCTCACCCGAGGTCGCGCTGCCTCCGCCAAGAGTGCCGACACGCTCGTCGTACGCGTGACCGTCTGAAATTGTTTCGGAAGCTCCTCAGGCGACCCCCACGGGCTCGCCACGGGGCGGGCAGGCGCGTACCGCCGCAGCGCCGGTTAAAGCGAAACAATGAGGGGCGCCGGCCGTACCTAGGGCAAGAACTTTTCACGGAGGCAGACCAGCAGATGACCACGATTCCGAATAAAACCCTTCCAACCGGCACGCAGCCGGATCGTACGCTCCCAACGCTGCCGAGCGACGAGCGAAACTCCGCGCAATCGTTGCGTCCCACCTTTGACGGTTGGGGGCCGCGGCTGTAAATGTCACGCGCATCGGTCGTTGCGATGCTCGTCGCGGCCGAAGTATTGGTCGTCGGCTTGGCGGTCTACACTATCGGTCACGGCGGAAGAAGCTTTGCCGCCGGAATGCATCACGTCGATTTTACTGCCGCGAAGGTTGCCCCGGTTGTCGCCGGCGCGACGCCGCACGTCGTGATCGATGACGCGCAGTCGCGAGTCCACGTCAGCGCGTCGAGCGACGAACTAATTCACGTCCGCGACCTTACGCAGATGCGCGGGGCCGTCTTCTCGAGCGGAAGATATCCTGGGCTGAAGGTCACTCGCACTTCAGACGGCGTGCGTATCGAACGTCCTGACGCCGGAAACCTCTCAATCGACATCTTCGGCTATAGCACGCAAGCGATCCAGGTCGAGGTTCCGCAAGGCTCGCGGGTCGAAATCGCTCGCTGCGCCGGTGCCGATCTGCTCGGTGTCGAGGGCGGCGCGAGCGTCCATTCCCTTGATGGCCACGTGACGCTGACCGACCTTCGGGGCTCGGTCGACGCGCACAGCAACGATGGCTACATTAGCGCAACGAACGTGCGCGGTGATCGTCTCGCGCTCGAGTCGATGGTCGGCCATTTGGCGCTGCGGGATGTTGCCGTGGCATCGCTTTCGGCAATGACTCGCGATGGCCGAATCGAAGCCGACGGTTTGAGCGTCGGCACAGACGCAACGTTGCAGACCAACGACGGTTCGATTCGAGTGGGACTCGCCCCTAACGCCGACCTAACGATCGATGCTTCAACCAGCGACGGAAGAATCGTTCTCGATGGAACGTCGCTCGACCCCGACGATGCTTCGCATCGCACCATCCGGCTTGGTGCCGCTAGCGGCAGAATGAAACTGGCGACCTCTGACGGATCGATTCACATTCTCACAAACGGAGTA
>DATDIA010000141.1:0-5151 GCA_036521295.1 Candidatus Cybelea sp.
TGCGGCCGATATCGCACGCTTCACCGAACGTACGCTTGCAAGCAACATCGTCGGCATCTTCAACGTCGCGGGACCCGCCGCGCCGACGACGATGAGCCAGCTGCTCGATGAATGCGCGCTGGTCGCGTCGGAATTCGGAGCCCAGCCGGCGACGATCGCATGGGCCGCCCGCGAGTGCCTTCTGAAGCATGGCGTGCAGGAGTGGTCGGAGCTGCCGCTTTGGCTGGTCGATCCGCAATACGCGGGCCTGCTCGAAATGAGCAACGAAAAGGCGATCGGCGCTGGTTTTCGGTCGAGCGCCATTGCGGACACCATACGATCGGTACTTGATTGGGCGATTGCAGATGTCCCTTCCAATCAAACGGGCATGTCGGCAGAACGCGAAGCGGAACTATTAGAGAAATGTTGCCCACACCATAGCGAGGTTGCCTAACAGTGCACCACAAACTCGTTAACACCAATCCCAAAACCTACGTCGTGATTTTTGAGACGGGAGATGAGCTCGCTTCCGGGCTTGCGAAAATCGCATCAGACCTGCAGCTCGCCGACGCAAGCTTTAAAGCGATCGGTGGGCTTTCTTCCGTTCGCCTCGGCTGGCTGAATTGGCGGACCAAAAAGTATCAGCCTTCCGTCACCCTCAATGAGCAGGTGGAGCTCCTTTCGCTTATCGGCGATGTCGCGCTGCACGACGGGAAACCGCACGTTCATGCGCATCTCGTAGTCGGCAAATCCGATGGCACGGCGCATGGCGGACATTTGCTGGAAGCCCACGTTCGCCCGACCTGTGAACTCGTCCTGACGGAAAGCCCCGAACAACTTCACAAAGAAATGTCTCCCGAAGCCGGGATCCCTCTCATCAAACTCTATTAAGAAAAACGCACGATGGAACCATAACGCCGATGACGTTGGCGCGGTCTCGCCTGAAAACAGATGGTCCACGCCGGCAGCATGGCTAGCCGTCGTGGATGCGGGCTTGGTAAAAGAGTGGCGAGTTTGCGCCGACAGCAAGCCCGTCTACGATATTTTAGCGAAATCGAATCGCGAGAGCGGCTAGCGTGCTAGTAAGTCGCTCAAGCGCTGCTTGACCGAGGGCCATTCCGCAGCGACGATCGAGTAGCGAGCCGAGTCTCGCGGCGCGACGTCCGACGCCATACGATGCGCTCTTAGGATGCCTTCGAAGCGCGAGCCGAGCCGTTCGATCGCGGCGCGCGAGCGCGCGTTACGCGCATCGGTGTGAAAGCAGACGCGAAGCGCTTTCCACACTTCAAAGGCATGAGTAAGCATCAGCAGCTTGGCTTCGGTGTTGATCCGCGTCCGAATGGCCGGAGCGGTCAACCATGTATAGCCGATCTCACAGACGTCCGGGATCGCTTGGCCAAAGCGCGCGTGGCCCTGCGGCCACGACCAGGTTTCCATATCGAAAAAGCGCGTCGAGCCGACGATGCGGCCGTCGGAGGCACGAACCGTAACAAACGGCACCGCAATGCCCGCATCGCGCCACGTCAGCGCCGTGCGGACATACTCCGCCATCGCAACCGACCCTTGCGGCACGATACTCCAGTCGTACAGCGACGGGTCCGAGGCTGCTGCTGCGACGAGGCTGTCGACATGCGCCGGCTCGAGTGGTTCGAGTCGAACCCAGGTACCTCGTAATACCAACGCCATCGCCGCTATTGGCGCAATTTCTAGCGCCGATTAGTGAAGATGTTCGTGCTCGTCGCCTGCGGAGTGTGAGTGAGGATGGCTGTGTTGGGTGCCATCGGCATGGGTGTGAGGATGAGCGTGCTGCTCGTGTTCGTGTTCATGCTCGCGATCCGTGTGGTCGTGCGGATGCTCGTGTTGCGTCCCATCGGCGTGAGTGTGCGTATGGGAGTGTTCGTTGCTCTGCATGAAAGTCGAGTTCACCTTCTGCCGAGCATGGTCCCGCCCCACAAGGTTTAGACGCTTACAAAAGCATAGGAAAAGCGCTTGAAACCTTTAAACGCGTCCGTGACCCACTTTAACCGACTCAACGGCCCACGTCACGGCGTGATCGTCGTCATCGATGTCTTGCGTGCCACGACGGTGATCGTTTTTGCGCTTGCAAACGGAGCTCGTGAAATCATTCCGGTCAGCGGCCCCGAAGCCGCGCGGCGCCTTGCAGGCATGATTGACGGAGCGCTGCTCGGCGGCGAGCAGCACAATAGAAAAATCCCCGGTTTCGATTTCGGAAACTCTCCGCACGAATACGACGCTCGGGTACTCGGCAAAACCGTGATTATGCGCACGACGAACGGCACTCGGGTGCTGGAGGCGTTGAGCGGAGGAAACCCTATTTGGTGCGGAGCCTTTGCAAACGCGTCCGCAATCGCGCGAGGACTATGCAGGCCGGATATCGCGGCGGTAAAGTTCGTCTGCGCAGGCCAGGTGGATGAGTTTAGCCTTGAGGATTTTGTCTGCGCGGGGGCAATCGTCGATGCGGTTAGCGTGCTGCGGCAAACTCTTTGTGACGACGAGGCCCTCGCAGCGCGAGAACTATTTCGCGGGCATAGATCCACGCTCGCGGCGCTCGTACGACTGGGCAACCACGCGAAGCAGCTGGAAAAGGCCGGCCTAGGCGCGGACGTCGCTGATTCGACGGTGCTAGACTGCTACAACGTACTGCCTAAGCTCGAAAACGGCAGAATCACCGCTTCACCGTTGGATTGAATCTTATATCCGCTTTTTTCGATCCATAAGCTGGTCGATCATGGGCGTGAAAATGAGCTGCATCGCGAGTTCCATTTTGCCGCCGGGGCAGACGATGCTGTTCGGGCGCGACATGAATGAATCGTGAAGCATCGACAACAAGTAGGGGAAGTCGATCCCCTTGGGATTTCTGAAACGAATGACGAGCATGCTCTCGTCTAGGGTCGGAATCGTGCGCGCGATGAATGGATTGGAAGTATCTACAATCGGGACGCGCTGGAAATTTACGTCGGTCCTGGAAAACTGTGGGCAGATGTAGTTTACGTAGTCCGGCATCCGACGCAAAATCGTATCGACGACCGCTTCGTGCGAGTGGCCGCGCGAGCTCTTGTCTCGATGAAGTTTCTGAATCCACTCCAGATTAATGGACGGCACGACTCCAACCAGGAGGTCGGTATGCGCAGCTACGTCCGCTGTGTCGGTCCTGATCGCTCCGTGTAAACCCTCATAAAACAAGAGGTCCGAGCCTAGAGCAATCTCTTCCCACGGCGTAAACATCCCGGGATGGAGGCCATAAGGAGCGGCGTCGACTTCATCATGGAGGTATTTTCGAATCCTGCCTCGGCCGGTTTCTCCATACACGCGAAAGAGCGTCTCGAGCTCCTCGAAGAGGTTGGCCTCGGGACCGAAGTGGCTGAAGTGGGCATTGCCCTCCAGCTTCGCCTGTTCGAGTAGATCGCGCATCTCGGTTCGATCGTATCGATGGAACGCGTCGCCTTCCACCACCGCGGCGGCGATCTCGTTGCGGCGAAAAATATGTGAGAAGGTCGTTCTCACTGTAGTCGTCCCCGCTCCGGAGGAACCCGTAACGGCGATTATTGGATGTTTTGCGGACACCGCGCCTCTCGCTAACCGCGCGTCATGCGAAACATCGAGCGCGCGCTGAAGAGCGGCGAGTCGAAGACGAGATCTTCACCGCGATCGTAGGCTGCGTGGTATTTCGTCAAGCGTTCGACCTCTTCGCGCGAGCCCAAGATCACGGGAACGCGCTGGTGCAGACTCGTCGGTACGATGTCCAAAAGTCGCTCGCGGCCGGTCGTCGCCAGACCGCCGGCTTGCTCCACGATCATCGCCATCGGATTGGCTTCGTAGAGTAGGCGCAGCCGGCCGGCTTTCGAGGGATCCTTCGAATCGCGCGGATACATAAAGAGCCCTCCTCGCACGAGTATTCGATAAACGTCGGCAACCATCGACGCGACCCAACGCATGTTGAAATCGTCGCCGCGTGCGCCGGCAGTACCCGAGACGCACTCTTCGACGTAGTGCCGCACCGGCGGCTCCCAAAATCGCTCGTTGGAGGCGTTGATCGCAAATTCGCGGCTTGCTGCGGGGATGCGCATATTGGGATGCGTGAGCGTGTACGCGCCAATTTCTCGATCGAGGGTAAACCCATGCACACCGCGCCCTAGCGTCAGGACGATCATCGAGCAGGGCCCGTACAGAGCGAAACCGGCCGCGACCTGATCTGAGCCGGGCTGAAAAAAAGCGGTAGCTCCAGCTTCGTCGACATCTGCCGCCTGAAGAACCGAAAAGATCGTTCCAACCGTAACGTTCACGTCGAGGTTCGACGAACCGTCGAGCGGGTCGAATGCAAGGAGATAGGGGCCTCGTTTATATCCGTGCGGTATGGCGTACGGTTCCGGCAGCTCCTCTGAGGCCATGCCGCAGAGCGTTCCACCATCGGCGCACTCATGCAGCATGATGTCGTTCGCGATCACGTCGAGTGGCTTCTGGAGCTCTCCCTGAACGTTTACGTCGATGTTCGTCCCGCCGGTCGGGTCGAGACTGCCGCGCGAAATAGCCCGCGCGATGAACTTGCAAGCCGTTTGAACGTCGTTGAGTAAGCTGGTAAGCCGTGCGTCGCCGACGCCGTTACGAGCGGCCTCTTCGATAATGAACTTGCTGAAAGTCGTTCGGCGGCGCGGTAATTCGTGCTGCACGTCGCTCGCGTTCACTGAACTGCCACCATATAGAGTGGGCGCTCGGGGGCCTCGCGGAACGATCCGGTCGAGGCAGCGGCGTTGCACTGCGAGCGCTGCGCGGTAATCTCCTGTGCGCGGGCGACGTTCTCGGGGCGTCCCGCCCACGCCGCCATTGCCGCTTGCTGGATCGCGCGGCCGTACGAAAACGTAAGCGGCCACGGACGGTAACGTGCAGGAAGCTGATTCATCGCCTGAAGGTGCTGGGTCGCCAACATATCGTCTTGGCCGCCGGAAAGAAAGGCAATGCCGGCGACGGCGGGTGGAACCGTCATCGATAAGACTTCGACGGTAAGCGTCGCTACCACAGAAATGTCGGCCACCACCGGGCAGTCCGAGCCTTGGGTAACCATATTCGGCTTCAGCACGATCGCGCGAAGATCCACATCCGACGAGGAGAGGGCCGCGAAAACGGACGTCAGCACGCGGCGCGTGACCTCGTAGC
>DATDIA010000142.1:0-5924 GCA_036521295.1 Candidatus Cybelea sp.
ATGGACACGTACAAGCGCCTTCATTGCCTCTACGCAAGCCAGCGCCGCCGACGCCATGGCAGAAACCCTTGGGCGCCTTCGGCGCATTAACGGCTCTAGTGGTCTTCGGGTCGCTTAAACCGGACAATTGCCGTACAAAGAGCTTCGAGGCTAAAAGGCAAAGTCTATCGAAACATCATACCGCGTAAGGCGCTTTTGAATTTGCAACAGCACACACCAGGGTCCAAAATCGCGTGATCATGCGTTTCCTGATCGCCGTCAACATCATCGGATATCTTTGGGAAATTTCCGTGGCCGGCCCCGGAATGCTCTCCGCCTTTGGAGCGCCCAGCAGCGGAATGGAGCGAGTGCTGGTGGCCGGCGCGCTGATTCCCGCCGCGGTTCTGCACGACGGCCAATGGTGGCGCATCGTAACCGGCGCATTTCTACACGGTGGATTGCTCCATATCGGCGTCAACATGATGTCGCTCTTGTTTCTTGGACGGTTTATCGAACTTGCGCTCGGATCGTGGCGCATGTTCGTCGTCTACATGTTCTCGCTCGTCGTGTCCGGCTTGGGGGTCGTCTATTTTAGCGACCCGATGGTTCCGACGGTCGGCGCGAGCGGCGCCATCTTCGGACTTTTCGGTGCGCTCTTCGCGATCGGCTTCAAACTCGGAAAGCCCGGAATGAATCTGGTTCGCGCCAACATCGGCATCCTTGTCTTAAACCTCATCATTACGTTTACCGTTCCGCAAATCTCTTGGCAGGCGCATGTCGCGGGTTTGTTGGCGGGCTTTGCCCTCACGTACGCGCTCTACTTTCCGCCGCGGCGCGTCGCCCCGCTGGTCGTCGACGCGCAGAGCGGCCGAGAGCTCGAAACAGAGTATGAAACGCCCGGCGATCCGCAGCATCGAGTGCAGTGACGAGTACGCTCGATCAGGTCTTCGGCGCCACGGGTCCATTCGCGCGCACGTTAACCGGCTTCGAGCCACGCTCGGGGCAGCTTGCGATGGCGCAGCTCGTCGAGCGCGGCATCATGGAAGAAATGCACACGGTGGTCGAGGCGGGCACCGGCGTCGGAAAATCGCTCGCGTATTTGGTTCCGGCAATTCGCAGCAGGAAGAAAGTCGTGGTTTCGACCGGGACGATCGCGCTCCAAGAGCAACTCGTGCACAAAGATATTCCGCTCGTGAAAGCGGCGCTCGAAACGCCCTTGCGCGTTACCCTACTGAAGGGAAGAGCGCATTATCTCTGCCGCCAAAAGCTGGGGCGCCTGCGCGCGGACCGATTGCTCGCCCCCTCGCGTTCCATGCAGCGAATCTGGGATTGGACGGAATACACGCAGAGCGGCGATCGAGCCGAGCTTGGTTTCGTTCCGCCGGCTGCGGAGTGGGAGCAGCTCGACGCCGACGCTGACGAGTGCATTGGAGAACTCTGCGAACATTTTCGCGACTGCTTTTTCTTCGCCAAGCGGGACGAGGCAAAGTATGCCGACCTCGTAATCGTCAATCATGCGCTTTTCTTCCTAGATCTCGCCATGGGCGGAGGCCTGTTGCCTCCCTACGACGTCGTCGTGCTCGATGAAGCGCATCAATGCGAACGCTGGGCCACCGACGCGCTGACCGCCGTATTGTCGGGCGCGACGATTGCCCGGATGCTGCGAAAGCTTCGGCGCGCCTACGAACTCCCCGCTGCATTCGACACGGCGTTTGATGGTTGCGTTGCGAGGCTCGAGTCGGTACTTGCGCTGGTGAAGGGCGATCGCTATCCGCTTCCGGCAAACGAAGAAGCGTGGCCGGCGCTGGAAGCCATACGCGAGGAGCTCTACCGCCTAGAGAACTGGATCTTCGCAAACTCGCCCGCAGCTTTAAAGAGAAGCGTTGACGATCCCGCCGAAGGCGAACGCCGCCGGGATCTGGCGCTGCGCTTAGTGCTCGCGCACGAATCGGTAATCGATCGTGCCGAAGCTGGCGTTCCGGAAACGATTTCGTGGGTCGAACGCAGCGATACAGACGGGCGGTACTGCCTCAATAGCGCGCCGCACGACGTCGCCGACTTTTTGCGAGCGACGCTCTTTTCGCGCGCGCAGAGCGTCGTCCTGACCAGCGCAACGCTCACGACGGACGGATCGTTCGATTTTCTCCGGCGGAGGCTTGGCATTGACGATACGCAAGAGCTCGTTGCGCGGTCCCCCTTCGATTACGCGCGTCAGGCTCGGCTTTTCATCGCGCCCGCCGAGGTAAATCCAAAATCCTCACAGTTTGCACGGCGCGCCGCGCCCCTCGTGGAAGAGTGCCTCGACCGGACCGGCGGCCGCGCGTTCGTCCTGTTCACTTCGTACGCGCGGATGCATGAGGTCCACCGTCTGGTCTCCGAGCGCCTCGCCTTTCCGGTGCGATTACAGGGCGACCTATCGCGTTCGCATTTGCTCGAGTGGTTTAGGCGGACGCCGGGCGCGGTGCTCTTCGCCACCGCGACGTTTTGGGAAGGCATCGACGTTGTCGGCGATGCGCTCTCTTGCGTGATCATCGACCGGTTACCGTTTCCGTCACCGAGCGATCCGCTCGTCATGGCCCGCGTACGCGCGCTCGAGGCGCGCGGGCTCGACGGTTTCGAGCACTATATGATTCCGGCGGCCACCGTGCGCCTCAAACAGGGTTTCGGGCGACTCATCCGCAGCAGCAGCGACCGCGGTCTCGTCGCGTTGCTTGACGGCCGTGCTGCCTCAACCCGTTACGGCGCGACGATTCTCTCTGCGCTGCCTCCGGCTACACGGATCGAGCGCCTTGACGATTTGGAATGGTTCTTTGCCACGAAAGAGTTGCCTGAGCAACGATCCGATCGCCATCCATGAGCGCGAGTCGATCCATGCGATGGCTTCTCGGAAGGTAGAGCATGGCGAGATTACCGCGCGGAATTACGCTGCCCAGCATCGTGCGCTCGCCGTCGTGCATCCACGCGACCGCAAGCGGTCGAGCCGGATCCAACACGACGACGACGTACCAGGTACCGTCCGTGCCGTACATCACTTCGGCTCGCGAGGTCCCGGGTGTTGCCTGGAATGCGGCGGTTCGGTGAGCCGTGCTCGCGAGACGTTCCATGGCCGCGTTCTGGGCGAGCATAGCGCCGTGCAGCAAGCGGTACTCCGACCAGAAGTACGCTGACGGCAAAAGACCAATGATCAGAGCGGCAGCGAGGGCTGCGGGGAACCTCCACGCGTGGCGCCCGGCGCGCAGAAGAGGCTCCGACGGCTTGACATCGAGTTTGCGCTCGATGCGGCCGATTAACTCGGGGGGCGCGTTTCGGCGCGTTTCCCTCGAAGCAATCAACGCGACGTCGCGTTCGGCTGAGCCGACGATCCGCGCGCAGCTCGAACACTGGCGCAAATGCGTTTCGATCGTCGCGTTCTCGCCGGGGTCGAGCGCGCCGAGCGCGTAGAGCTCGGCACGGTCTCCAATGTGATCGCGGTTCATGAGCGGTCGTTCCCCGCACCACGGACCGACTCGAGGGCCGACGCCAGCTTGCGCAGGCCGAGCTTTATGCGGCTCTTGATCGTGCCCAGCGGCTCTTTCAGTTCCGCCGCGATCTCCGTCTGAGTCATGCCTTCGTAATACGCTAGCGTGAGCGCCGCGCGTTGTTCTGGCGCGAGTGCGAGCAACGCGCGCCGAACCCGATCGCGTTCGACCGGATCGGCGAGCCGTATTTCATCGTGTTCGGCAGGCATCGCGGCGAGCCGCCGCTCGAGGCGCGTCCTGCGACCCTGCTGGCGCCGTCGCGAGATCGCTTCATTGCGAACGCAAACGACGAGAAAGCTTCGCAGACTGCCCCGAGCCGACGAATATGCGTGAGGTGAACGCCAGAGCTTGGCGATGGCATCTCCAACGCAATCTTGTGCCTCTTCGCCGTTACCCAGCACGTTGTAGGCGGCCGAATAGAGAAGCGACGCGTATTGCCGGTAGGCTTGCGCAAAAGCCGAGCGCTCGTGCGCGGCAAAGGCTACGGCGAGATTTTCGTCACTACGGTCGGCCGCGGGCATAACCGCGGCGAGCCTTCGACGCTGCGGCTGGGGCGGGCCTGGAGCGCCGAACGCGCGGCCGGCGAGCAGAGCTGTCACGAGAACAGAACGTCACGGCCCGACGGCGCGGATGAACGTCGTCCTTGGGAAAACCGCTCCTAGTGGAGTTTAATGGCGGTGATTAGGCAGTCGACCTCATAGTTTGGGCCATGATCTTCTTCGACGATGCCCCAACCCTTCGCATAACCGTAGTCGTGCGTACTGCGGCTTTCGAAATACGGCGCTACCTCGAATGTTCCAAACTTGGTTTTATTGCTTTGCTCAAGGCCAAAAAATATTCGATCGATTATTTTCCCGTGAGGTCCCCGGTAGTTGAAGGCTTTATGCGTCTCGCCCGGAGGATGCGCCGTCACAAACACGGTGGGTACGATGCGAACGACCTTTCCGTGGACCAAGTATCCGTAGATCCGGACGTTGCCGGACCGATCGTTGGCTAGGAGCTGCGTGATTTTTACGACGCGCAGTGGTTTGCTCGGCACTTGCGGAACGGCGAGCGAGAACTCGTATACCCGCTTCCCGGCTGCGGTGGTTTCGCCCACGACACTGTTTTGCAGGTCGAAGGGGTGATTGCCGTTTTCGCCCCCACCTTTTATGTCGCGGCAGACGTACTTCCAAGTGTCTTTTAGGGCTAAGGGTTGGTAAAGATGGGAGCCGTTAGCGGCGTTTGAACTTTCAACGGGAAATGCAGAGATCGGATACCGTCCCGTGCCGCACGCTGCGAGCGCCAAGGGAAGGAGATTGAAGAAAACGCGTATGTTAACCGGCACCGTAATATTTTGCACAAGGAAAGAGTTTAGCCGGCGCGCCGTCGACCCCCTGGAAGGGCAGGGCGGCTGCCGGGAGGCCAAACGTAGTGAGAGAAAAAGAAAGTCGCCGCGAATCGCCGAGGTGTGTCATGTTAGAACCGCTTAGCATTCCAGATGCCTACGTTTGGTCGCAGCGTCAGCCAGGGCGTTCGCTGCTCTCCAACAGCTATTATTTTTCCACAGAGGCCGGCAATACCGTCATCGATCCGCTGCCTCTCGATGACGCCGCCCACGGGCAAATCGAGAAGCTGGGCGGCGTCGCAAAGATTGTCGTGACGACACCCCGCCACGAACGCGACGCACAAACGTTCGCGACCCGGTATGGCGCGGCGATCGTGAGAAAACCGAGCCACCGCGAAGAAATCTCACGTGGCCTGTTCGCGGTTCGGCTGCAGGACCAAAGTAGCGACGACGAATTTGCGGTGAGCATTCCGGCCCACCGCACGGTAGTGGTTGGCGACTCCGTCCTGGGAACTCCCGCCGGCGCGCTTTCGCTGCTGCCGGACGCGGAGTACCTCGACGTGCGCAAAGCTGCGCTTGGATTGCGGTGGATTCTGCGCCTGAATCCCGAGAGGCTGCTGGTTGGGCATGGGCACTCGGTCTTCAGCGGGGCGTACGGCGCGCTCTACCGGCTTCTCTATGCGCGCGCGGGCGCAAGCCTTCATCGTATCAATCTCGACGAGCTGGAATTTCATGATGAGCGAGACGAGCGCGATACCCAACCCGAGCCGTTTCGGTTACTCGATTCCGAAGTGGGGTTCGTCATCGGCGCACGGACGTTAGGCTATCGGGTGAGCACGTTGGCACCCGGGCACCGTTTTTGTCCGCTTCACTCTCACGCTCGCGAAGAGGAGATGTTCTTCGTCCTAGACGGTGAGCCGAGCGTGCGCGCGTTGTCCGAGACCGTGCGCTGCCGGAAAGGCGATTTCATTGCGCTGCCCGTTGGAGAGAGCGGAACGCATCAGTTGCTCAATGAAAGCGACGCCCCGGCGACGGTCCTTCTCTTGGGCCGCACCGAAGCGACTGAGGCGTGCTACTATCCAGATTCCGATAAGCTTCTC
>DATDIA010000143.1:0-5445 GCA_036521295.1 Candidatus Cybelea sp.
CCAACACGCTGGCTCTCGTGCTCTCCGCCCCCTCGTGGCTCAGGGTAACGGTTGACGGCAATGTTAGCATGGAGGGTACGTTTCCCGCCGGAACGTCCAAGAAGTTCCACGGCAAAAATGCTGTGGTGCGCCTCGGCAACGCCGGCGGCGTTGAGATCTACGTCGACGGCAAAGACGTCGGCAAGCTTGGTAAGTCAGGCGACGTCGTCGAGCACGTCTTCACCCTTTGAGAGGAGCAACGTAGGCATCCGTGGCGAGCGAATCCTCGTTCGACGTCGTGTCGCGCGTCGACCGGCAAGAACTCGACAACGCGCTCAACCAGACGCGCAAAGAAATAGAGAACCGCTTCGATTTCAAGCATAGCAAGACCAGTATCGATTACGACGACGACAAGAAGATCACGCTCGTCTCCGACGACGAGCTCAAAATGCGCAACGTCGTCGACGTTTTTCAGGGCAAGGCCGTTCGGCGCGGTATCGACATCAAAGCATTCGAGTTCGGTACGCTCGAGCCGGCCGCCGGTGGCACGGTGCGACAAGTGGTTACGATACGGAGCGGGATTCCTAAGGAACAAGGCAGGTCGCTGTTGGCCCACATCAAGACACTGCGGCTTAAAGTGACGGCCCAATATCAGGACGATCAAATTAGGGTTTCGGGAAAGAGCAAGGACGATTTGCAGAAAGTCATCACTGCGCTTCGCTCGATGGAGTTCGAGCTGCCGCTGCAGTTCGTCAACTACCGCTAAGGCAGCCGCCGTGCGAAGCGTCGCATTCGTCAGTCTTGGCTGCGCGAAGAATTTGGTCGATACCGAGGTCATGATCGCCAAACTTGGCGCCGCGGGGTGGCGCCTGGAGACGCAACCGGCCGCAGCAGATACGGTCGTGATCAATACCTGCGCTTTCATCGATCCCGCGAAAGAGGAGTCGACGCACGTCATCCTCGAGCACGCCGCCCAAAAACGGCGCGGACAGCAATTGATCGTGGCCGGATGTCTCGCGCAGCGATATGGCGAGCAACTGCAGGCGCTTATCCCGGAGATCGACGGCGTCATTGGTACGGGTGCGTATGCCGGCATCGCAGAACTGCTCGATGACGTCGAAGCGGGATGCAGACCGGTGCGGCTCGATCGCGAGGCGGAGCCCGAGCACGACTTCTTGCCGCGCCTCGTCACGACTCCCCGCTCCACCGCCTACCTCAAGATCGCGGAAGGTTGCGATCATCCATGCACGTTTTGCATCATTCCGGCGCTTCGCGGCCCATTTCGCAGCCGAAGCGTCGAATCGATCTGTGCCGAAGCGGGCGCACTCGTTCGATGCGGCGCTAAGGAATTGATATTAATCGCGCAAGACACGTCCATGTGGGGCCGCGATCGGGGGGTGCGCCGGGGCGGTCTCGCGCGGGTGCTGGGACGACTGCACGAAATCGATGGGTTAGAGTGGATTCGCCTGCTCTACCTCTACCCGGCTACGGTGGACGACGAGCTCATCGACGCGATTGCATCCCTGCCAAAGGTCTGCAAGTACATGGATATGCCGTTGCAGCATGCGCATCCGGAAGTGCTGCGCGCGATGCGCCGGCCGAGCAACGGAGAGCGCTATCTCGAGCTCATCCAACAATTCCGTGCGCGTATTCCCAACATCAGCATGCGCTCGACCTTCATTGTCGGGTTTCCGGGCGAGCGCGACGAGCACGTTGACTACCTGGAGGAGTGGATCGGTCGCGCGCAGCTCGATCGGGTCGGATTCTTTGAATACAGTGCCGAGGAGGGAACGCCGGCGGCCAAACTTCCAGATCGCGTCGGCACTCGGCGGCGGCGCGAGCGCTTGATTCGCTTGCGCGAAGCGCAGCGGCTTGCGTCGCAGCGCGCGCGTACCAAGCGTTGCGGCGCGACCGTGCGCGTGCTCGTGGAAGAATCGCGCGCGCTACGCGAGCGCGACCCGCTGCGGCGGCGGCTCGGTGCGCCGCGGGCATGGTTCGGACGTTCGCAGGGTGAAGCGCCGGATGTCGATGGCGGCATCTATTTCACGGGCGAAGCGCGCATCGGCGAGTTCGCCGACGTCCGGCTCGAGGCCATGAGTCCATTCGATTTCTTTGGTCGAGCTATAGGATGACGCGAATCGCAATAATCCTCGGGCTCATCGTGCTGGCCGCTGGTTCGGCTATGGCGGGGTACGTAATTGTCGAGCACCGCAATCCCGTCACGGCGATCACTCAGATCTTCGTACCGACGCCGCAACAAGTCTTTGGCAAGCCCAACTTAGTGGTGCTCGTCGAGGGCCTCGATTACGACTACACGGCGAGCGATGAAGAATATTCGACCAATTCGCGCAGCGACGTAATTTGGGCGGTCAATCTGGACTTTAGCAACAAACGCATCTACCAGCTCTCGATCCCGCGCGACATGATTGCGACGCTACCCAACGGCGCCCAGGGAAAGATCAATCAGGCACAATCGGACGGAGGAGTTAAAGAAGCCAAGAGCGTTATTGCGCAATGGTTAGGCATTCCGGGATTCGACCGTTACGTAGTACTGCGCATCGACGCGACCAAGCAGTTCATCGCCGCGATCGGCGGCGTCAACATCAACGTGAAGTCGTCCAACTGCCTACAGTTTAACACGGGCTGCACCGGCGATACGCTCGACTATGATGACACCTGGGGTCATCTGCACATTCACTTGAAGGAGGGCATGCAGCATCTCGGCGGCGAGCAGGCCGTGGCATACATGCGCTTTCGGCACGATTGGTGCAGCGATCCGTGCCGCATCAAACGTCAGCAGCAAGTGCTCCACGCGCTCGTCGATAAGCTCAAGGGCGATCGATTCAACACTCTGGTGCATCTCGGTAGTCTGTTGGGGGTCTTTCAAAAGTACGTGCAGACCGACTTTACGGACTCGGAGCTCCTATCGATTGCCGACTACTATCAAGGAATAGCGAACTCGGCGATCGTGAGCAATCAGGTTCCCTATACGGGTGACATTAATCTGCCCAGCTACGGCGATGCGCTGGTTCCGGACAGTTCGACGCGCGCGCATTTGGTCGCGACGATGCTCGTCGCGCACCCCACCCCATTGCCGTCGCCCGATGCGCTCGCATTAGCCGCGATCCCGCCGGGTACGCTGCGTGTCGACGTGGAGAACGGAAGCGGCATCACCGGAGCCGCCAGCCGCGTCGCGGCGGCGCTGCGGCACGCGGGGTTCACCATCGGTGATATAGGTGACGCACAGCGCTCGGACTATGCCGCGACTGAGATTCACGAGCATTCGAGCGTAACGTTTGCTGGCGCGAGGGTGCGTGAGGCGTTGCCGCCCTCGCTACGCAATGCTGCCGTCGTCCCCGATTCGACGGCGAGCGCTTCGCCCGAGGCAAGCGCGGCGGCCAGCGACGTCACGGTGATTGTGGGAAGCGATCTCGCGAAGCGCTCTTCACCCACTTTGCTGGATCATTCTTAGGCAGCAGTGTCGCTGTCGGTGAGGGGGATCACTGGGGTATTGCTCGTGGCCGTATTGATCTACGGCGGCTGGCGCGTCTTCATTCACAAAAGTAACCTCACACCGGCGATCGTCACGCCCGGCGCGAACGTCTACCTCGAGTTTTCGGGCGCGCCAGTAGCCCGGCTCTATCGGCTGACCCACGACTTTTCGACTGGCGACCGCTCGAAGCGCCCACGACTCATTGCGCTGACATTCGACGACGGACCTTATCCGATTTTTACGCCGATGCTCCTCGACGTGCTTCGCGATCTGCACGTTCCTGCGACCTTCTTTCTCATCGGTCAAGACGCCGAGCAATGGCCCGACCTGACGCGTCGTATCGAAGCCGACGGTAACGAGATCGCCGATCACACGTATACGCATCCAAATCTCGACCAAGAGAGCGCCGACGAAGTGCGCAAAGAGATCCTCGAAGGAGGCGCGACGCTTTGGGGGCTCACGCACGATCCGGGCGCACGAACGCTGATGCGTCCGCCCCACGGCCGCTACACCGAACGCACGCTTCAAATCGCGCAACAGCTCGGCTATTCCGTCGTGCTCTGGACCGACGACAGCGGCGACTGGCGGACCGTACCGGTGGCGGAGCTTGCGCGCCATTTGCTCGCCCACGCAACCGCGCCGGAGATCGTTCTGTTGCATAGCGGGAAGCTTGCGACAATTGAAGCCTTGCAGCTCGTAGTCGAGCGGTTCAAGCGGGCTGGGTACCGATTCGTCACGGTCGGGGCGATGCTGAAGTTGGTGCGCAGCGACGCGATCAACCATCCCTTGCATCGCGCTTTAGAGAGTGGTTAAAGTTTGCCACGCCAAATTATCGATACCGAATCGAGCCGCCCAGCCTACGTACGCCGCCGCACGCGCCGGGTAGTGATCTCGCTCGTGCTGTTTTTTTTGCTGGTAGCCATCATCTGGTTCCTTGCTCATCGTGCCGTCGGCCAGGAAACTCGGGCGCCTAAGGGAATCGCATCGCAGTGCCTGCCTTCGAGGGAGCTCAGGACAGAGCTCAGGATGACAAGCTTAGAAGAGAAAGGGGTCCTTTGCGCGCGATAGGCTTCCTCGCGCTGAGCATGACCGCGGCGATTGTCGCGTGCAGTAGTCTGGGACAGACCAGCGGCGTCGACGTGGGGCCGAACTTCCCATCGAAGACGCTTTATGCAACAAACAGCAATCAGAACGCGATCAGCATTTACACCAGCGGCACCAAGACCGGCGGCGGACCTACGTTCGAAATCGGCGGTAGCAGCACGAGCCTTAACGGTCCTCAATATCTGGCCTTCGATGGCGGCCAGAACCTGTGGGTGACCAATTACAATCCGAGCACAAACCGGGCTACGATCATAGAGTTTCAGGCACTGGCTACAGGCGACGTCATACCGCTTAACTCAAACGCGCTGCCTGGGCGACCGCGCGGCATCGCCTTTACTCCGAAAGGCCCCACCCCGTTACCGTCGAGCTCGGCCAGCCCGGTGCCTCGAATCATGGTGATCGCCGACAGCGACCCGCAGGAGACTTACCCAAGTCGAATATTCTTGTTCACTGCAGGCGCGACGTCCCCATATCAATCGATTGGAGGACCGAAAGCCGGCCTGAAGCTGCCGGGTGGCGTCACCGTAGACAAGCAGGGGCACATCTACGTTACGAACATTCAAGGCCAATCGGTGGCGCAGTTCATGCTGCCGACGCCCTCGCCTACGCCCAAGCCGACTCCTACGCCCACGCCGACACCGACGCCCTCACCTACGCCCACTGCAAGCACGAGTCCATCGCCTTCGGCTACACCCTCGCCGACGCCGACGCCGATCAACGTCTTCCCTCGCTTCACGATCACCGCGAAGAATGGCGTCATCACGCCCTTAGGCGTCGCGCTCGATCCGATGGGTAATATTTACATCGCCGACCAAGGGAAGCCGAACGCCGGCTGCAACTCGACTCTAGGTCCGGCGATTCTCGTCTTT
>DATDIA010000144.1:0-5271 GCA_036521295.1 Candidatus Cybelea sp.
CGACGACCGACGATGGCAGCGCGAACGTACGCATCCGACTCGACCGTGCGATCTATCGCCGGGACGATCAAGTCACCGTCGACGCCGATGCGGCCGGCTCTCACGGGGACGCGTTGATCACGTTCGAAAGCGCGCTGGGCATCCAGCTGCGGGTTTCCAAGGCGGCCGGCGGGCATGCCATGGCTCGTCTGCGCGCGCTCGACGCAGCCGGCGAGTTGCGCGTCGGCGCGGCGTTCGTGCGCGACGGTGCGCTCGAGTGGAGCACGTTTCCGGTCAGCCTCTCGGCGCCCGGACGGGCCCGCTTCGAGCAACTCGCGATGGAAGGCTCGCAGTTCGCGCCCGGCGCAGCAGCAAAGGTTTCATTTAATGGTAGCGCGTTGGGTTCGGGAACGTTCGTCGTGAGAATTAGCCAGGGAACACCCTCCGGAAGCGCGCGCTTTGCGTCGGCGCCTGCACTCCTTGCCATTGGCGTCAGCACGACGCAGAATAGCGCGCCCGAGGCGACGACCTGGCATCCATCGATTAACTCCACCGGCGCCCACGCACAGGTGCTCGGTTTCGTGCGCCACACTGCGCCGCCGCCGGAACTATCGCTTTCGCAAGCCGAGACGCTGGCGATTTCGTGGGACGTTATGCGGACCAACTCGCGCGGAATCGCCGTTTCTTTGCCCGCACGTCCCGGACGCTACGATCTCTCGGTGCTCGGCGTTTCCGATGACGGCAGCGTGAGCGCGGGGTCTTCGACGGTCGTCGTGCGGTAGGCAGCACCAGATGGCCTTGATGCTCCTCGACACCTACGGTTTGGTATATCGGGCTTTCTTTGCGCTTCCAGATCTCACGACCAGCAAAGGCGCCCCGATCAATGCCGTCTACGGCTTTACGATGATGCTCAATAAGCTGATCGCCGACGAGAAGCCAACCCATATTCTCGCCGCTTTCGACAAGGGAATGCCGGCCGATCGCCTCTCGCTCTTTGCCGAATACAAAGCCCAGCGACGCCTTATGCCCGACGAACTGCGCAGCCAATTCGTCTTGGTCCGCCGGGTTCTCGCAACGTTTGGCATTCCGATCGTTGAAATTGAGGGACAAGAGGCCGATGACGTCATCGCAACGCTCGCGCGCCAAGCCGAAGAGGGCGGCGAACAGACGATCGTCGTTACCGGCGATCTCGACCTCTTGCAGATCGTCGACGAAAGAACGACGGTTCTGACAACGCGGCGCGGCATCTCCGAGCTCGGCCGCTACGATCCCGCAGCGGTCCGCGCACGGTTTGGACTCGAACCGGAGCAGCTCCCCGATTATCGCGGCCTCAAAGGCGATCCATCCGACAATCTCCCCGGAATTCCCGGCGTCGGTGAAAAGACTGCCACAAAACTTTTGCAGGCTGCTGGCTCCCTCGATGCGCTCGTTGCCGAGCCGGGGCTCGCCGGCAATCCAAAACTTGCGGGGCTGATCGAGCAGTACGGTCAGCAGGCTTGCCTCTGCCGCGCGGTCTCCATCGTTCGTCGCGATCTTCCGCTTTCGATCGATTGGGAGAGCAGCCGGTATCGAATACCGCCCAGCGGCGAGCTCTATCGCCTTTACAACGAGCTCGAGTTCAAAACGCTGCTTGCAAAATTGGAGCCGCCGGCCGATCTGCCGCTCTTCGACCAGAGCACGAAGCTGAGCGGTAACTACCGAAGCTACGAGCCGGCGGTCGATCCTCCCGAGTTCGTGCGGCTCGCACGAGAGCTGCAAGAGCTTGCCCGGAACGACCGGGTCGCTATCGTCCTGCGCGACGACGCGATCGGCGCTACGGGGCGTCCCGGTCAAGGCCTGAGTTTTTCGCGCGGAGCACTCGCGCACGAAGCAGTGCGTAAGGCGCTCGAGCGGCTCTTCGCACAGGCCGGCGCGGTTGCAGCGTACGACGCCAAACGACTCCTTCACGTTCTGCGCAAGGCTGGAGTGGGCAACGCGCTCTTTGCCGACGACGCAATGATCGCGACACACTTGCTCGATCCGTCTCGCGGCTTTGCCGAGATTGAAGATGCCGCCGCGCACCTGCTCGGTGCCGAGCTGCCGAGCAATGCCGCGGCGCATGCCGACGCAGCCTTGCAGCTGGTCGAAAAGGCTCGCATTGAGTTGCAAGCGCGAGATCAGCTTCGCCTCTACGAAGAGGTCGAAGTGCCGCTCGCACCGGTGCTCGCAAAAATGGAATCGGCTGGGGTCTCGATCGATACGCGCGAGCTTCGTGTGATCGGCGAAGAGGTCGACACGGCGGCGGCGCGCCTGCAACAAAGGATCTATGACTTTGCCGGCGAGCCGTTCAACATCGGCTCCCCGCAGCAGCTCGGCAAGGTGCTCTTCGGTAAACTGGGGATTCCCGGAAGCAAAAAGACAAAGACGGGATGGGCGACCGGCGTCGAGGTCCTGCAGAGCCTCGCACGCGAGTATCCGATCTGCGCGCTCGTGCTGGAATGGCGCGAAGTCACCAAGCTCAAAAACACCTACGTCGACGTCATTCCTGCGTTGGTCGATCCTCGGGACGGACGGCTGCGCACTGAGTTCAACCAAACGGCGACTGCGACGGGACGCCTGTCGTCAACGAATCCGAACCTGCAGAACATTCCGGTTCGCGGCGAACTCGGGCGGCGAATCCGCCGCGCCTTCGTCGCGCGCAGCGACGAGTACGCGCTGCTCGCTGCCGATTACAGTCAGATCGAACTTCGTTTGATGGCGCATCTTTCCGGCGACCGCGCGCTGCGCATCGCGTTCGAGGAAGCTCAGGACATCCACGACTTTACGGCTCGCCAGATTTTCGGCATCGTACCAAATGTTCGCGTCGATCCGAACCAGCGGCGGATGGCCAAAAGCGTTAACTTTGGCCTCTTCTACGGCATGTCGGACTTTGGGTTGGCGCAACGGCTCGAGATCAGCCGCGCCGAAGCCAAAGAGATCACCACGGCATATTTCGCGCGCTTTCCCGACGTGCGCGCCTACATCGAGCGTACGATCGAGGAGGGGCGGCGAAACGGATACGTCTCCACGATCCTAGGACGCCGCCGGTATATGCCTGGCCTCGTGTCGGGCAACTACATGCTGCGCGCTGCGGCGGAGCGAGAGGCCACTAACGCGCCGCTGCAAGGCAGCGCGGCCGATCTGATGAAGCTGGCGATGGTGCGAATCGAACGCGCGCTCGAACGGACGTCGCTCGATGCGACCATGCTGCTGCAGATTCACGACGAGCTGATCTTCGAAGTACGCAAGAGCGACCTGCGCGAGACGGCGAACCTCGTGCGCGGCCACATGCAAGATGCGATCGCGTTATCGGTTCCCCTCGAGGTGACACTCAAGGCAGGCCGCAATTGGTACGATGTCGAGCCCACCGATGCGGAGAGCCTGCAACGTGTATGATCTCTTCGCCATGGTGATCGCGTTGCTGTTGCCGACCATTGTGGTGCACGCGCCTCGGGCAGAGCTCACGCTGGAGGTGGCTCGCACCGAGGCCCAGCGCGAGCACGGCTTGATGTATCGCACGGCAATCCCGCCGCACACCGGCATGATCTTCATTTTCGAGCGCGACGCCCCGGTGAAATTCTGGATGAAGAATACGCTGGTGCCGTTGGACATGATCTTCATCGGCCCCGACGGAACGGTGCGGCAAATCTTTTCCAACGTGCCGGTCGTCAACCAAACGCTGCCTAACTCCGACATTCCGCGCGAAGGCGGCGTCGCAAAGTGGGTAATCGAGTTGAGAGCCGGTGAGGCAGTACAGGACGGACTCGCGCGAGGTGTCAAACTCGACCTGCGCGGCGTACCGTCTCCGCAATAAGGGTGCCGGAACTTCCCGAAGTCGAGACGATCGTCCAAGGCCTTGCCGGCAAGATCGTCGGCAAGACGATCGAACGCGTGGAGGTTAGGCTGCCGCGAATTGCGGTCCCGCGTGGCGTTCGTTTTGCACGCGCCGTAGCAGGCGACCGCATCGTAGGCGTTCGGCGGCGCGGGAAATACGTAGTCGCGGAACTGGCTTCAGGACGGTCGCTCGTTACCAGTCTGCGGATGACTGGCAGGCTCGTCGTTGCAGATGAGCGATTGCCCGAGTCGCCGGGCACCCATGTGGTGCTCCACTTTGCTGGGGGCAGCGGGCTACGCTTCTCAGACGTGCGGACCTTCGGGCGGATGCGATTGGTGGCGCCGCAGGAGGAGTGGGATCGCGAACTCGGCATCGAGCCGCTCTCCTCAGACTTTACACAGGAAGCCTTTGTCGGTATGCTGTCGGGGCGGACGACGCCGGTGAAGGCATTTCTCCTGGATCAACGGCGCATCGCTGGCATTGGGAACATCTATGCCTGCGAGGCGCTCTGGGAAGCTCGGATTCGTCCGAGCGTTCCAAGCCGGAGATTGACGCGGCCTGCGATTCACCGCTTACATCGGGCCGTCGTCGACGTTTTGCAGCGTGCGATCGAAATGCGCGGAACGAGCGTCGATGACTACGTAGACGCCGACGGACTGCAAGGTGGTTTCCAAAACAACCTCTCGGTCTATGGCAGAGATGGAAGCCCTTGTCTACGATGCGAGACGACGACGGTCGTGCGAACGGTGCTGGCACAACGAGGAACCTGGTGGTGCCGGCGATGCCAACGATAATAAATAATTAACGAAAGTGGGAACTAGATATCTCTACAACTGAAGTCGCGCCGACTCACGACGAGGAAGATCAACTCGCGCTCGAACAGCGCCTGTACGAAGAATCGCTCAAAGTTCTCGACGAAGGCCAAGTGCTTACGGGCACGATCGTCCAAAAGGACAAGGACGAAGTGCTCGTCGACGTAGGGGGCAAATCGGAAGGCGTCCTCCCATTCCGCGAGCTCTCGCTCGCGATCGACCCCAAGCTGCTTCGCGTGGGAGACACGGTGGAAGTAATGGTCCACCGAATCGACGAGCTGGACGGAACGCTCTTTCTTTCGGAGCGCAGAGCGCGGGCACTCAAGACTTGGGAAAAGGTCATCCAGGCTCACGAGAGCGACGAAGTGATCGAAGCGACCGTGACGCAGGTTGTCAAAGGGGGCGTCCTTGTCGACCTGGGCATGCGCGGTTTCGTCCCGGCGTCGCAAATTCGCCGTCAGCCGGTTGGGAATCTCGACGAGCTCGTCGGCCAGCATCTGCGGCTCAAGGTGATCGACCTCGACCACAAGCGGCATCGCGTCGTCCTTTCGCAGCGCCTGGTGTTAGAAGAGGAGCTCCAAGCCAAGAAGCAAGAGCTGCTCGACACACTTGAGGTCGCGCAGATTC
>DATDIA010000145.1:0-14967 GCA_036521295.1 Candidatus Cybelea sp.
GCCAGAAATTTCTTGCGCGCATCGATTGCGAAGGCGCGCGTCGCCGCATGCAGCGCGTCGTAGACATCCGAGTCCGAGCCCCGAAAATCGTAGTAGCCGCGTCCCCACGGGGCGACGATGATCGTGCCGGTTTGCTCGGCAATTTGAGCGATGTAGGGCGGCGCGAGGAGCGCAGTCTCGGATTGCGGATGACCGTGCAGCATCACGATCAGCGGCGCGGGACGATCGGGTGCATAGCTGCTCGGAACGTAGAGTGCGACCGGTTGCAGCGTATCATCACGCGACGAACGCACCAAAACCTCACCCAAGCCGCGAATCGACGAAATCGAAGAAGCCGATCCTTCGAGCAGCTGGCTTGCGAGACTGAGATCGAGGCTTGCGATTCGGCGAGTCGTCTGCGACCATTGCGCCGCGGTATAACCTGCCGGAACGCTCTGGTCGTCGAGCAGCTCGACATCGTCGAGCAGGCGCTCGTAGTAATCATAGGTGGTATCGCGCCCGGCTAAGCGTGCGATGGAGACCATGTTTGCGCGGTAGGCTGCGGCCGTAGCTTGCAGGGAGACGCGCAGGTCGCCCGCGGAACTCCCCGGCAGGGCTGAGCTCCCTAGCAGAAGAGTCAGAGCAGCGGTGCCGACCAGCGCGCCCCTGGTCATGACGGTCAATTCAACGCTCGAAGGCGGCTTCTCGTGACCACTTCAGATTCGGCGTCAAATCCCCGCGTACCATTCGTAGCCTTCATCCTCCCAGTAGCCGCCGTGACCGGAGTAGATGTTAGCAAAACTGCCGACCACTTCGATGTGTGCGATCCACTTTGCACTCTTGTATCCGAGCTGCGTCGGTACGCGCAGCCGCAAGGGCGCGCCATGATCGGGATCGAGCGGCGCATCGTTCAAACGCATCGCGAGCAGCGCCTGAGGATGCCGCGCTTGGTGGAGATCGAGGCTCTCATAGTAAAGGTTGCCCGCACCGTCGTTGTCCATGCAACGGAAGACCACGTACCGCGCGTCGTCGCGAAGCCCAACCGCATCGAGCATGGCCGCGAGCGGCACACCGCTCCACTTTCCAATCGCGCTCCAGCCCTCGACGCAATCGTGGCGCGTGATCTGCGTCCGCTGCGGCATGTTGTAGAGTTCTGCGAGGCTAAACGCATGCGGTCGCTCGACGGCTCCATCGACCACGAGATGGTACGCAACGAACTCCCCGGCCGCTAAATTCACGTAACGCGTGTCTGACGGCGTCGCGAATCCGTTGACTCGGAAACGGCGATCGACGTCGCGCTCGCGGTATTCACGGGCCAGTCCGCGAGTGCCGATCAAGAGATGATTTAGCCCTTCTGCCGACGCGAGCACGCGGCGCACGCCGTCGTTCTCGTTCAGCGCGGAGGTGATTGGGCCGCATCCGGCTAGTGCCGATACCGCGGACGCAAGAAAGAGCCGTCGTTTCATTCCGGCTGGTACCAGCCGGTGATCATCGAGCGCATTTGGTTCGCGACGCCCTGAGTTAAAACTTGGAACGTGTGAATCGCAAAAAAAGCCAAAAGAGCCAGCATGCCGGCGAAGTGCCAGAGCCGCGCGAACTGGCGACCTCCGAAAACGACGGTCAGAGGATTGGCGATGGCGTCGATTCCGGGCGAGAGCGCGAGACCGGTCAGCACGACAAGCGGTGCCGCAACAAAGAGTATGCCGGTATACGAGGCCTTCTGGAGCGGATTGTACGTGCCGTGGAGGGGCGGCGTTTTGCGCAACTTGAGGTAGTAGGCCTGCATCGGCCAAAGCTTAGGGAGATCGCTGGCGCGTAGAACCATCTCGCGCAAATTGCCTTTGATCGCACTCGATATCAGCCATGCAAGCCAGCAGACCGCCGCGATCCATGCAAAGAAGAGATGCCACCGGCGTCCGCCGGCTAGGTCTTGATAGCCCGGGATGGTGAGCGAGGCTCCGAACGCGTGCGCCCCCCGCGATCCCATGCCGTCGCCGGTCCAACCGAGCCATCCAGTGGTCACAAAAGTGCGGCCGAAAATCGTCGTCGTGCCGACGCCGTCGGCGGGCGAGCCGATTGAAAGCACGCGCCTCGCCGGGTCGCTTTTGTCGGATGCGTCCAGATTCGGCGAAGCGTTGAAGATTTGGAGGCCGCTGCCTACGAGCACCAAGAACGCTAGGAACCACACCCAGTGGCTCGTTCGAGTAAGCAGTGCATAGCGATAGATGGGTGGGCGGCCCGCATCGTTCATTCTTGTGAGTATAACGCATGCGAGGCCCGTTCGGATGAGGGCGCGAACCCGCTCGCCATGGCCGAAAGCATACATTTAGCCGTCAGCGACGGCATCGCCCGCGTCACGCTTGTACGGCCCGAGGTCCGCAATGCTTTCAACGCGGAGGTAATCGAGCAACTTCACGAAGTCTTTACGCGCATTACCGCGGCCGACAATGTGCGCGCGGTCGTGCTTGCCGGTGAAGGAAAAGTCTTCTGCGGGGGCGCCGATATCAATTGGATGCGCGCCTCACTCGATCTGACGTTCGAGGCAAACGTCGGCGACGCCGAGCGAATGAGCGACATGTTTAGCGCGATCGATAACTGCCCCAAGCCGGTCGTGGGCCGCGTCCATGGCGCTGCTTTGGGTGGGGGGGCGGGACTTGCGGCCGTCTGCGACATCGCGATTGCGACCGACGACGCAATCTTCGGCTTCACCGAAGTGAAACTCGGCATCATTCCAGCCGTCATCTCTCCCTTCGTCATCGCCAAAATCGGTGCGTCGCACGCCAGGGCGCTCTTTCTAACCGGCGAACGCTTTGACGCGCAGCATGCGAAGGCAATCGGACTCGTGCACGAAGTCGTTTCGGCTAACGAGGTCGACGCTGCCGTTGACCGCCGCCTCGCCGAGCTTCACTCGGCAGCACCGACCGCGGTGAGCGCCGCAAAGCTTCTGCTGCGGCGAGTTCTCGACAACTCTTATGAAGAGTCGCGCTCGATTACGACGCAGGCGATCGCGCGTCAGCGAGTGAGCTCCGAAGGGCAGGAAGGCTTGCGCGCCTTCCTCGAGCGCCGGTCGGCGAAATTTGCGGAGTAGAGTCGGATGAAGCGGCTACTGATCGCCAATCGCGGCGAAATCGCCGTCCGTGTCGCTCGCGCGGCCCGCGAGATGGAGATCGTTCCGCTCGGTATCTACTCCGAAGCCGACGCACACGCGTTCCATCTTCAATTCATGGCCGAGGAGCGCTGTGTTGGGCCGGCTCCAGCAGCCGATTCGTATCTCAATGCGGATGCAATCATCGCCGCCGCCCACGCGATGAAGGCCGATGCGCTGCACCCCGGCTACGGCTTTCTTTCGGAGCGCGCACCCTTTGCGCGCGCCGTCCGTGATGCAGGCTTGATCTTCGTCGGGCCGACGCCCGACGCGATGGCGGCGATGGGAAGTAAGATCGAAGCCAAGCGACGCGTCCGCGCTTTCAACGTGCCGACGATTCGGGGATACGACGGCGACGACCAATCCGAAGCGACGCTGCAGACGCAGGCCAGCCACATCGGCTTTCCGCTTCTCATCAAGGCGAGCGCCGGCGGAGGCGGCCGCGGCATGCGGATCGTCGAGTCTCCCGCCGGCTTGCGGGAAGCGCTCGAAAGCGCGAAGCGGGAATCGCTCGCGGCCTTCGGCGACGATCGCGTGCTCCTCGAGCGTTATCTCCGCGACCCGCGACATATCGAGTTTCAAATTCTCGCCGACTCGCACGGCACCACGATCCATCTCGGAGAGCGCGAATGCTCGATCCAGCGGCGTCATCAAAAGATCATCGAGGAGGCGCCGTCGGTGGCGCTCACGCGAGAACTGCGCGCCGAAATGGGCGCGGCGGCCGTTCGCGCCGCCGAATCCGTCGAGTATTCGAATGCTGGTACGTGTGAGTTCTTACTCGATGGGGACGGAGATTATCATTTCCTTGAGATGAATGCGCGGCTGCAGGTCGAGCACCCGGTTACCGAACTCGTTTATGGAATCGATCTCGTGCAGTGGCAGCTGCGCATCGCCGCAGGCGAGCGTCTGACGATCTCGCAAGCCGAAATGCAGCCGCGCGGCTGGGCGATCGAGGCACGAATTTATGCCGAAGACCCGGCAAACGAGATGCTGCCGTCGACCGGTACCATCACGCATTGGTCTCCTCCACAGGGGCCCGGAATACGGGTCGATGCCGGTGTCACAACGGAGAGCGCGGTGACCCATTACTACGATCCAATGCTGGCCAAGCTGATCGTGTACGGCAGCGATCGCCCCTCGGCTATTGCCCGAATGCAACGCGCGCTCGTAGATTTTACGGTCGACGGGGTGCGAACGAATTTACCGCTGTTGCTTTGGATTGCGCGCGATCGGGCCTTTATCGCCGGCGAAACCACAACGAGCTTTATCGATCGTCGCCTCGACGAGTCGACCTTTCTTCGCGGCGCACCCCCCAACGAAGCGGTGCTGCTCTGCATCGCCGCGCTACTCGCCGACCGCCGCGTACCCTGGCGTATCGGCGAGGTCGGAGTGCCGCTCCGCTTAGCGCATCGCGAAGAGGTGGTCGAGCTGCGTGCGGACGCCGCGGAAGACTCGAACCGCTGGTGGATTTCCGGAGATCGGCGCGGCGAGCTGCGCGCGCAGCGCCAGGGAGATGTCGTTCGTGCCGAATTCGACGGCACCGCGTTTTCCGGCGCCGTAACCTATAATGATGCCTCGTTCAACGTGCATCTCTCCGGGCAAACGTGGTCGTTCGAGTTTGCCCCACCACCCTCGCTCGATGGCGTTGCCGGTCGTGGCGGCCCCGCGGCGGGCGCGCATTTAACCGCGCCGATGCCCGGCAAAATCGTCAAGATTGCCGTTCGCGACGGGCAGGCAGTTGAAGAGCACGCGCTCCTCATCGTGCTCGAGGCGATGAAGATGGAGCACCGAATCGAATCCTCCGCCGCCGCGACGGTAAAGTCAGTGCTGGTCAAGGAAGGCCAGATCGTCGCCGCCGGCGTCCCTCTAGTGGAACTCGAATGATGCGTGCCGTGTCATCCTTGGTGCCGTGCTTCCCAAGTTTGTAACGGTTTTTGAGATGGGCGCGCGCGATGGACTGCAGAACGAGCGCGCCGTCATCGCGACCCATGACAAGATCCGTTACATCGACCTCTTGTCCGAGACCGGGCTGAAGTGGATCGAAGCAACGTCGTTCGTCAGCCCCAAGGCGATCCCTCAGCTCGCCGACGCCGCTGAAGTCTTCATGCGGATTCGCAAAGCATCGGGCGTGCGCTACCCCGTGCTCGTTCCGAACCTCAAAGGTTACGAGCGAGCGCGCACCGCCGGCGCCGATGCAATCGCCGTTTTTACCGCGGCCTCAGAACGGTTCACCAAGCGCAACATCAACATGACGATCGACGAATCGCTCGCGACCTTCCGCGAGGTCGTGCGGGTCGCAAAGCATGACGGTTGCTGGGTGCGCGGCTACGTTTCGACGGCCTTCGGCTCTCCGTTCGGCGACAGCGTTACCCCGCAGATGGTGCTCGACGTCAGCCTCAAGCTGATGGAGCTGGGATGCGACGAGCTCTCGATAGGCGACACCATCGGGGTCGGGGTGCCGAGTCAAGTCGAAGCTCTCGTTCCGTTGCTCGCGCAAAAGATCTCCGTCGACTCAATCGCAATGCACTTTCACGACACGCGCGGAACGGCGCTTGCGAACCTATACGCCGCGCTACAGCTCGGTGTCAGCAAGTTCGACGCTTCCTCGGGCGGTTTAGGCGGTTGCCCCTACGCGCCGGGCGCTACGGGAAACGTCGGCACCGAGGACGTGCTCTACCTCTTGCATCAAATGGGCGTCGAAACCGGGGTCGACCTCGAGAGAGTTCGCGCGGCGTCGCGTTTTATTGCCGGCGTCCTCGACCACTCGCTCACCAGCAAGACGTACCAGGCGATGGAAGCCGTCGTATCACTTCGGTGATCAATTCTTGCTCGATCGTAGAACTAAGGCAATACACGCTCCATCCAGGACAGCGCGATACGCTCATCGAGCTTTTTGATCGCGAGTTCATCGAACCGCAGGAGCTTGTCGACATGACCGTTATTGGTCAGTTTCGGGTGCTCGACGATCCTGATCGTTTCTTCTGGCTACGCGGCTTCGTCGGCATGCAAAAGCGAGCGCCAGGACTACAGGCATTTTATGGCGGCCCCGTTTGGAAAGCGCACAGGGAGGCTGCCAACGGGACCATGATCGACTCCGACGATGTTTTGTTGTTGCGTCCCGCCCGTCCGGCCTCCGGCTTTTTACCGTCCAGCCGGCGCCGGCCCGGTTTGGATTCGGCCAGCCACCCAGCCAGGCTTTACGTGGCTAACATCTATTACTTTCGTGAGCCCGAAGAGAACGAGTTTGTTTCGTATTTTGAAGAAGCTATTGCGCCAATCGTAAGTGGTGCCGGTGCTTCCGTTTGCGCTTACTTTGTGACGGAGCGAAGTCCGAACGACTACCGCGCATTGCCGGTGAGGGAGGACGAGAACGTATTTGTTTGGTTCGCCGTCTTTCCTGATACTGCCGCTTATGACAAGTATATCGGTGAACTTAGCCGTTCGCACCGATGGAACACGGTGCTTGATACGCTTCGCGGACGCCTTCGCGCTCCTATCGAGGATAGGAGACTTGCTCCCACCTCGCGCTCGCGTTTGCGATGACGCGTCGCCTAAACTCGGGACCGGCGCGCGAGCGGGATGACGAATCGCGTCGCCGTATGCGAATCGCTGTACGCGCTGATCTTATTATCCACCAAAGCGGCCGCGATTCCCGCGCAACGAACTTGCGCGTCAGTCGGCGATGCACCCCGTCCTTTGGGGTGAAAGACCCAGAGCGCCCCGCTCGGTTTGAGATGCGCTGCGGCCGGCGTTAGTCGCGCGAGATCGCGCGGCGCGTCGACGCGCACGAAAATCAAATCGTAACGGGTTCGCAACGCTTGAGAGGCGGCTTTTGCAAGGCGCGCGTTCAAAGCCGTCACGAAGGTTGGATCGTGACGGCCGACGAGCGCGACGTGCGCTTGCGAAGCGACGCCCAATTTTTCGAAGAGCGACCTTCCGGAATAGTCGCGCTCGGTTCCGAGTGTCATGAAAAGCCGAGCTCCTTTGGTTTGGGCGGAATTTCCGTGTATGCCATCGGGCGGTCCCACCAATCGTGGCTCCGGACGCGCAACTTCTCCTCGGGCGCGGGGGGCGGAGTCCCCGAAGCCAACGCCTGCGCGTACGCCCAAAGATAGCGGTCGATCATGTGCTCGATGCTGAATTCGCGCTCGACGTGTCTGCGGCATGCGCGACGATCGAGCGAGGCTAGCAATGGTACCTTGGCGATCGCATCATCGACGCTATCGCATAACAATCCCGTGACGCCGTCGACGACGATCTCGGGAATGGATCCCATGCGGGCGCCGAGGACCGGCGTCCCGCACGCCATTGCCTCGATCGTGGTGAGGCCGAAGCGCTCGGGTCGCGTCGTCATGTGGACGAGCCCAAGCGCCTTGGAAAGCAGTTCGTTACGCGCTTTACGCTCGACCGCACCCAGGAACTGAATGCGATCGCCGTCGATGTGGGGCGCAACCCGCTCGTTGAAATATCTTTGGTCATGCGGTATCCCAGCGATCTTCAATTGCACGCCCGCGCGCTTTGCAATTTCGATGGCAAGATGCGTCCCTTTCTCAGGATGGAAGCGACCCAGAAAGCACAGATACTCGCCCACTCGATCGCTAAAGGTGAACTGGCCGGGATCGATGCCGTTATAGGTCGTCGCCAGATAGTCGAGCCCAGGATCGCGATCGGCATTCGAGATGGAGCAGTAGAAGCTGCGCTGTGCGGCAGTATAATAGGCCGCCAGAATCTGCGGCGAAGAGAAACCGTGAATGGTGGTTACCATCGGCGGTGCATCGGTCGCAAGGGCGTAGGTCAGCGGCTTCCAATCGAAGTGGTTGTTGATGAGGTCGAACTCGCGCGCGCGGCGGA
This sequence comes from Candidatus Cybelea sp., assembly GCA_036521295.1. Lineage (GTDB taxonomy): Bacteria > Vulcanimicrobiota > Vulcanimicrobiia > Vulcanimicrobiales > Vulcanimicrobiaceae > Cybelea. The sequence goes on from DATDIA010000145.1 coordinate 7,976, forward strand.
AGAGTTCGGCGATGTGAAGCGCGGTAAAGACCTCTCCGTTAAGCGCCGAATCTTCGTTCAAACCGACCGGCACGACGGAAACCAGCTTCCCATCGAAGCACGAGTTGCCGGTAGCAAAGAGCGTGACGTCGAGCCCGCGCCGCCGCATGCCGTCGGCGACGTTATAAGCGATTTGCTCCCACGGCCCATAGCCCCGCGGCGGGGCCGGCCACGAGATCGCAGCCAGCACCGCCAGCCGAAGTCCCTTGAAGTCCACCTACCGGTCGTCGTCGACGACGTGATCGTCGCGTTGCGCAACGGCGAGACTGAAGTGGGTGCGGCGAATCAATTTTTTCATTGAGACCTCCGGGAACGGAGGCACCGGTTCGGAACGCGTGTAGTCGAACATGTCGCTGAGATCGTCGTCGGTAACGTCGCGCTGCCCCATGTTTCCTAAGTTCCAGTTTCTTTCGATGAACTTCGTGATCGAAGTCGATTCTCGCCGCGTGTGCGAAACGTACGGCGGCGCGTTGGTACGGGCAGAATCGTAGCCGGAGCGCGCCCAGGCCGACATCACGACGATCGGGATACGAAAGCCCCAGGTCGTAGCGCCGGGCCCGCGCGGCGGCGCTACGTGGTCGTACCAGCCGCCCGAATCGTCCCAGGTAAGAATCATCGCGCTATCCTTATAGTAGTTGCACGGGGGCAGGGCGTGACCGCTCTGGACGATCGCCAGATAGACGGACCCGATCCATCCCGGGCCGCCGGCGCTAAGATTTCCCGCGTGATCGGAGTCGAGATAGTTCGGCATCACGAACGAAACTTGCGGGAGCCGGCAGTTTTGGATGTCGCTTAGTATCGCAGCGGACGGCGTCATGACGTTACGATGCCAATCGGGGCCATATCGAACCTTGCGAAACGCATCGTAAATATTGACCGTTGGGGCGACGATATCGTCATACCGACCGGTATAATACTTCCACGTTACATGGGCGGCGTCGAGCAGATCCCCGATGGTCGTCTGATCGAAGCAGGGAAAGACGCCGGCGCCGGTTGTCGCTTCCCCCTCGCCGAAGATCGGCACCGTCGTGGCGGGGGGCGCGTCACAACCCCAAATATGGCTGTTCGGATTGCCCGCGATCCGGCTTTGGGCCGTCACCAGCGTGTAGTGGCTTGGAAACGTCGGAACGAGGCGTGGCGCGAAGTTCTCGTCGGCAAGCGCGTATCGCGCCGCAAGCACGTGGTAAATCGTCGTTTCGTACGCGGGAAGGTATGCGTATGCAAATCCTTCGCTAGTTTTGGCGGAGCCGAAGACCGTGCGTACTCGATTCGTCGCGAAGCCGTCCATCTTTCCTTGATCCCACTCCCTTAGCAGCGCCAGATGTGTATGGCTTGGATCGGTGGGATGCTCGAACGGAACGGGCTTCAAGGTCACGGGCTTTCCGTCCACCGTCGCCGTTTGGGAGGCGTCGGCCCCGGGATAGGGACCGCCGTTTGCGAGAATCGACGATGCAAAAAGATCGTCGAACGTGCGGTTCTCCTGTACCAGCACGATAACGTGCCGAATCGGACTCCCCGCGACCGGTTGGCCCAGAAGCGTGGGACTCGCCCCGGGTGGACTAGCGACGCCGCCGAGCACCACGATTGGTGCGGCAGTCACCACTAGGATGCTCAAGACGAGGAGTTTACGCATGAACGCCGACTTCGCTACTGGATCGCGCCGTTTTTGAAAACGAGCTGAGGCTCGCGCAGCGCCCGCACGTCTTCTCCCGCGTCGCGCGCGAGTAGCAAAAGGTCGGCAGGCTCGCCGACCGCGAGAAGGCCGCGGTGCAGCCCGACCAGTTCAGCGGCAACGTTCGTCGCCGCGTGCAGCGCTTGCTGCGGCGTCATTCCCAGCAGAGACCACATCAACTCTGCTTCCTGGACGTAGTTTTCGTGATAGTTGTAGGGCGTACCGGCATCGGAGCCGCCCGCGATGCGCACTCCATGGTCGTACGCACGACGTATGTTCGTCGCCATCACTTCCCCCAAGCCTCGCGCCTTGTCGACGACGTACTGCGGCTGTTCTCCCTTTTCCAGATTGGCAAGGATGCAGGTCGGTGCGCTCAGCGTCGGGACGAGGAAGACGTTGCGCTCTTTGAAGATCGCGATCGCTTCATCGTCGAGCAGCGTGCCGTGTTCGATCGAGTCGATGCCGGCGCGCAGCGCGTTCTTGATGCCTTGCGTGCCGATGGCATGGGCGGCGACGCGTAAGCCATGCCGATGCGCTTCGTCGATCGCAGCGGTAAGTTCGTCGCCGGTAAGCTGTGCGTTCCCCGGCACGGCGCCTTTGGTCATCACGCCACCCGTCGCGATCATCTTGATGCAGTCCGCGCCCGCCTTCATCTGCTCGCGCACCGCCTTGCGCGCGTCCCATGGAGAGTCGACGGCGCGCCCAATCGGCCAGCCGTGGCCGCCCGTCATGCAGAGCACCGCGCCGGCCGCGCGCATTCGCGGACCTGGAATCCGCCCTTCCTGGATCGCATCGCGCACGTCGGGCGCGATCGCATTCGAGCTGCCGACGTCGCGAATCGTCGTGATTCCGGCCTTTACCGACTTGCGCGCGTTCTCGACGGCGCGCAGCATTCGTTGATTCGGCGTCGTCGTTTGTATCATGCCCATCATGTCCGGTTCGCCGCTGCCCTCGAGATGGGCGTGCGCGTTGACCAGACCCGGCGTCACGCACGCCGCTTCGAGGTCGCAGGTACCGGTCGCGACACGAATTTCTGTAATGCGACCGTGGTCGAGCACGACATCGACGCGACGTTTGGGCGGCTCGAGCGTACCGTCATAGAAGACCCCGGCTCGAACGATCATCGCGGGCCTACTTTCGAACCGGGCGCACGCGGTCCCGCTGATGGGGTGTGACCGCGGGCCATTACGCCGTCCAGTGCAGTTGCGCGCGCGCCGCCTTCGCGCGCGCGATCGCCTCATCACCGACCGGCCCATCGACCAGCATGGTGAAATGTCCCATCTTGCGACGCTCGACAGCGTGGCGTTTACCGTAGACGTGCAACACAATTGACGGATCGCTCAAAAGCTCGGCGACGCCCGAAAGATGGTCGCCGATGCCCTCCCCCAGCACGTTTATCATGATCGCGTTGGCGAACAGGCGCGGGGCCGAGAGCGGCAGCTCGCAGATCGCGCGGACGTGCTGCTCGTACTGCGAGCACGGCGTTACGTCCATCGTATAGTGTCCGCTATTGTGCGGACGCGGCGCGATTTCGTTGACAAGCAACTTGCCGTCCGTCGAGAGGAAGAACTCGACGCAATACGTGCCGACGATTCGCAGTCGCCTCCCGATCGTCTCAGCCATCTCCCGTGCTTTCTCTGCCATAGGCGGCTCGACGCGAGCCGGCGCAATCGTCATCGTCAGGATGCCGCGGTCGTGCGAGTTCTCGGCAAGCGGATAAACAACGATTTCGTCGCGGCTGTTTCTGGTCGCGATGACGCTCAGCTCGCACGCGAGCGCAACCTTCGCCTCGAAGATCAGCTCCGCGCCCTTGGCGGCGGCCAGAGTCGCTTGCGCCTGCTCGAGCGAGCCCACCTCCCATTGGCCTTTACCGTCATAGCCGCCGCTCACCGTCTTGAGAATGGCGGGAAATCCGATCTGCTCGGCTGCGCGCGCGAGGTCTTGCGCGTCGCGCACGCCCGCGAACTCGGTCGTCGCGAGCCCCGCATCCCGCACGAGCTGCTTCTCCAACAAACGATTTTGCGTGATCTCGAGCACGCTGCTCGCCGGCGAGACGCGATGCGACAGAGCTTCGAGATGGCGCACCGAATCGATATCGATGTTTTCGAATTCGTAGGTGATCACGTCACACCGGCGTCCAAGTGCTTCGATTGCAGCAAGATCGTCATACTTGGCAACGATCTGCTCGTCGGCGACTTGCCCGCAGGGTGAGTGTTCCTGCGGATCGAGCGTGACCACGTAGTAACCCATGCGCTTGGCGTCGAGCGCGAACATTCGGCCGAGCTGGCCGCCCCCGATCACGCCAATGGTTTCTACCGATTTCAATCGAGAACGCTGGAGGCCGCGGCATCGTGCATACGGGCCGCATAGGCCGCAAGCCGCGCGGCAACGCCGTCATCGCGCAGTGCGACGATACGCGCCGCGAAGAGCGCGGCGTTCACGGCACCACCGATCGCCATCGTTGCGACCGGAACGCCGGGCGGCATTTGCACGATCGAAAGCAGCGAGTCGAGGCCTCCGACACGCGACCCTTGCACCGGAACGCCGATAACGGGAATCAACGTCTTTGCCGCAGTCATGCCCGGTAAATGGGCTGCCCCGCCCGCGCCGGCGATGATCGCTGCGAGGCCGCGGCGCGCGGCCGACGCCGCGTATTCGAACATTTCGTCGGGCATGCGATGCGCCGAGACGACGCGCACCTCGCTCGGTATCTGCAGTTCGTCGAGCGTGTCGCGCGCGGCCGACATCGTTTCCCAATCGGAGCGGCTTCCCATGATGATACCCACGATCGGTGCTTTTGCCGCTTGCGCCATCGCGAAGCGCTTCGCGCCGTCCGCCAGGTTGTCATCCCAGTGTCACCTCGAGTTGGCCCCCCGGAGGGGCGGAGTCGAAGGGCGAATGGGCCTTCAAGTGTCCCGCTTTTTGCTCGGCATCAACTATTGGCCACGACGCAGCGCGATGTACATGTGGCAACGTTTCGATCTCGCCGAGATCGGCGACGATATGGCGCGCATCAAGGAACTGGGCATCGACGTCGTTCGCTTCTTCCTCATGTGGGAGAGTTTTCAACCGCAACCGACGACGATGGACGCCGATGGGCTGCGACGCTTCGATGCGATCGTTGAAAAGATAAGCGCAGCCGGTCTCCAAGCGATGCCGACGCTTTTTTGCGGCCACATGAGCGGGGTCAACTGGCTGCCGGCATGGACGCTCGAGCGCGGATCGACGCATGGCCGGTTTCGCACCATCGCCGGCGGCTCGGTCGTCGACCGCGCGATCGGCGACTTCTACGCCGATCCGGAGCTTCTACGCGCGCAGGTCTTCTGCGCGCGGCGCGTCGCGGAGCGCTTACGCGATCATCCTGGACTCCTGGCGTGGGATCTCGGCAACGAATTCTCCAACTTGCGCGAGCCTGCCACGCCGGAAGATGCCGCACGATGGAGCGCGCGTCTGTCGGAGACGCTGCTCGAAGCTTCCGGCGTCGGCGCCACCGCCGGAATGCACGGCGAGGATTTCGATAAAGATCGCCGGCTGCGGCCGTCGAGCATCGCGCGGCCGTGGCCGTTCGCGACCATGCACGGCTATTCGGTCTACAGCGCATTTGCGCGTGACCGTCTCGATACCAACGTCGTGCCCTTTCTCTGCCAGCTGCAACAGTCGTTCAGCGGCAAGCGTGTTCTCTTTACGGAGCTGGGAAATCCGGAATGTCCGCCCGGGCGCAATCGCGTCGACGGTTTCGCCTGCCTCGATGAGGCCGAACTCGCGCAGTACGGCCGCGGCGCGATAGATCGCCTTCACGCCCGCGGCGCGCTCGGCGCGTTTTGGTGGTGCTGGGCCGATTACGATCCCGCGCTCGCGACATTGCCGCCGTTCGATCTCGCGCCGCACGAACTTCGCTTCGGCGTGGTGCGTAGCGATGGGACTTTTAAGCCGGTCGCCAAGACCCTCACGCAGCTCGCGCGCGAAGGGCGTTCGGTGATCGACGCCCTGCCCGCTCCGATTGCAGACGAAGCGGAGCACTACGCTGGCCTTCCGCAGAGCATCGAGCGCGAATACGAAGCCTACTGCGATACCCATGCCTAACCACGAGCGCACGCTAGTTGTCACCGGCGCAAGCTCCGGGATCGGCCGCGAACTCGCGGAGAGTGGCGCGCGTGCCGGTTATCGCGTTCTCATGATCGCCCGGCGTGGCTCCCGGCTCGAAGAAGTCGCTAAAACGATTCGGCAGGACGGCGGTGCCTGCGCAGTACTTATTGGAGACGTGACCGCCTCAGAGACGCCGGCTCGAATTGTGAATGCTGCGCTCCAAGCATTCGGACGGATCGACGTGCTGGTGAACAACGCGGGTCGCGCCGCGTATGGCTCGCTACTCGAGCAGAGCGACGCTGAAATCGAGGCGAACTGGCAGCTTCACGTCGCAGGGCCCCTGCGAATTGCGCGTGCGGCTCTCGCCCATCTCGAAAAGACCGGCGGCCAACTGGTCTTCATCGGTTCCGGCGTCGCGCGCGTTCCGCTGCCGCAGTGGGGCGCGTACGGAGTAACCAAAGCTGCGATTCGGGCGGCGGCGATTCAACTGCGGCGCGAGCTAGGCGTGCGGGGGATTGCGGTGATGTACGTCGATCCGGGCGTCGTTGCGACGGAATTCCATTCAAAGAGCGGCATTGAGGCCACCCCAAACTTTCCCGTCTGCGCGCAACGCGTCGCGCGCGCAATCCTGCGCGGCATCGAACGGCGCCGTGCGGTGGTGAACGCCGTACCATGGCAAACGGCAGGCACGGCCGTCGGCGAGTGGTCCGGAGCGCTCGCGGATCCTGTCGTTATCGCCCGCTTCGCAGCCCGCGCGACGCCCAGTAAGGACCGAACGTCACCCGGCACGCAGCACCCCGAGCCTGTCGAAGGGCGCAGCGATAGCGCTTCGTTTGAAAAAGCACTCGAACCGGTCGCACGCCGAATCGAACGCGTGAAACTGCCACAGGCGTTTCTGCGCGATGTGCTTGTTCCGGAAGCAACGCTGGAGCTCAACGCTCTCGCGATGCGTTGGGCCGGGATGCCGAACAAAAACGAACGCGCCGCGCTGCGCGAGGCTCTCGACGCTCTTGCCGCCGCCGGCTATCTCGAACCGATGGAGAACGAAACGTGGAGAGTCGTACGCGCCGCCGACTGAGCGCAATGCTCCTCGCACTTTCGATGGGGATCTGCGGCGTAGGCGTCGCGGCTGGCCCGGCCGGCCCGACTGCACAGCCCGGCGTGTTCGCGCTGCTCGGCGGTACGCCGAAGATCG